>AKKQ01000057.1 GCA_000276965.1 Thiovulum sp. ES
CAAAGCCTCTTCCATAGTTCGTAAGAATTAGGGAGAGGTAGATTTCACAACCCATATTTTTTGCCGACAGAACTCCGAAAAATGACGGGAATGTCTGGAGCAGAAGTCAATTTGATTTTAGAGAAAAAAGGTTTGCAATTTTGAGATGAAAATGGAATTTGGCGACCAACCTCATCAGGAAAAGAGTTTTGCTTAGAAATTAGAAATAAATTCAATCAACTCAAATTCGAACATGACAGCTTTAAAGAGAGCAGATTTTACTTTCAAGAAGTTGTTTTTGAGCTTCTATTAATTTTTCAGAAATTGATTTTGCGATATTTTCAAGAAAAAGAGAGTGTAATCTTGTTCCTTTTTCAATATCTTGGATTGTGAAACTAAAAATATTTGCAACTTTGCTTTTTATTTGTGCATAGGAGTCTCGGGGTTTATCAGTAACAAAGATTGTTTCGCCAAAAAGATCTCCTTTTTTCAATGAAGCTAATTCAATTTTTCTTTGTAATATCGCAATTTCTCCAGTTAAAACATAGAAAAACTCTTTTTTTGTATCTCCATGCTCAAAAACATATTGGTTTTTATGAAAATTTTTAATTGCAACATTATTGATTAAATCAAGAACAGATTCATCTGGAAGATTTGGAAAAATTTTAAACATTTTCTTTATTTTTAGAAAATTTAAATGAGATTGTGTAATTTTCCCTTGAGCAAAAAGATGATGAACTTCTTTGTCTGTTTTATCTTCAAATATTTTATATTTAACTCTATCCCCTTTGATAAAGTTTATCTGCTCTTGGAGTGAAAAAAATGCCAAATTGGCTTCCTTTTTTTTATTAAACATCGACAAATAAGATATATAAATAAAATTTTTATTATTAATAAACTTTTAATGTTATTTTGAAATACCCACCACTTAAAAATCCTTTACGGATTTTTTGAAGTGGGGGCTTCCCAACTAACCTTGTCGCTATTGCTTACGGAACTCGAAGGGCTTTTTATTTATTCACAGTTTGAAGTGGAAAAAGGCTAATTCCTAACCCAAAAACCGATTTTTGTAAGCCTGATTATGTTGGAATGGGCGGACTCAACTGCCAACAGTCCTACTTACTCTTCCATAAGCATTAATATTTTTATTGTAATTTAAAAGTGCTGATAGAGACCTTTAGTCGCTTTCATCAATAATTTGCGACGGAGACCTCGCCATTTATGGCGGGGAGGAAGTCGCCTCTCCTTTCTAAATTTTTTGTATAATTCTAAACGGTGGAGTTAGAGAGAAATATAAACAAAATACCTACTAACAGGTCGCTTTTAGCGATTTAACAAACAACTCAACTGTTAGTACCTTTGTAAAACAAAAGTAAAGGTCAGCGAATAGCTAACCCGTACGGGTGTGTCAATCACCCTCCTAGATTACGATTGATTTTTTAATCTACAAGCTCCGCTCTTTAGGGCGGAGTTATTGACCTCCTAGCTAGAACTCTCTACAAGTTCTTGAGCAAGGAGTTTTCTCACTCCATTTGATAAATTTTCATTTTTGTAATTTTAAATCTGTTAATATTGCTAATAATTTAATTCGGAGTTTAGAATGAAAAAAGACATCTTGATAATTGGCGGTGGTCCAGCTGGAATTATCACAGCCTCGAGCGCAAAACAGAAGTATCCAAATAAATCAATTCTTATGATCAGGAACAACAAAGAAGTTCTTGTTCCATGTGCGATTCCTTATATTTTTGGTTCAAAATTAGATTCGACTCAAAAAGATGTTGTTCCTGACAAAATGATTGTTAAAGACGGAATAGAATTGCTTCTTGAAACTGTTACAGATGTTGATATAGATAAAAAAGTTGCAAAACTTGGAAATGGCGATGAGGTTCATTTTGAAAAAGTTGTTTTTGCAACTGGATCAACTCCAAAACTTCCTCCACTTGAAAACTTTGATGCGGACGGAGTTTTTATTGTTCCAAAAAGAAGAGAGGCGATTGATAAATTAAAGACTCATGTTGATACATCTTCAAGTGATAATATTGTTGTTGTTGGTAGCGGATTTATTGGTGTTGAAATGGCTCAAGAACTCTCTGAAAGCGGAAAAAAAGTTCATCTAATTGGTAGCTCTAATGTTCCACTCAAACCAGCTTTTGATACAGAGTTTTCTCAAAAAATTGAAGAAAAACTTGTAGATATGGGAATAAATGTAATAAATAGCACACGAGTTACAGAACTTATTACTGAAGAAAATATTGTTACAAGTGTAAAACTTTCCAACGGCGACCTCATCGATACAAATACAGTTATTTTTGCAATTGGATATTCGCCAAATTCTGATCTTGCTAGAAAAAGTGGTTTGAGAATTGGAATCCGTGGTGGAATCTGGACTGATGAATATATGAGAACTGATTTTGATGGTGTTTTTGCTGTTGGTGATTGTGTTGAAAAGAAAAATTTCCTTACTCGGGATTTGAGTCCAGTCATGTTGGCATCAACTGCTACTGCTGAAGCTCGTGTTGCTGGTGCTTCACTCTATAATATCAATTACATAAAAGGTTTCAACGGAACAATTGGAACTTTCTCTACTGTTATTGATAGAACTGTTTTTTCTTCAGTTGGTCTTACAGAACGAGAAGCAAAAGCTGAACCTTTCGACTATGTTGTTGGCGAATTTACAGGAATTGATAAACACCCTGGAACTCTACCTGGAACTGAAAAACAGAGTGTGAAACTTATTGTTATGCGACGAGACGGAGTTCTTGTTGGTGGGCAAATCACAGGCGGTCAATCTTCAGGCGAAATGATCAACCTCATCGCTCTTATGATTGAAAACCGAATGTCAATTTACTCAATTCTAAATTTACAACTTGCAACTCACCCACTCCTAACTTCTGGACCAACAAGCTACACAATTATCAAAGCCGTTGAAGAGATAAATCGGAAAATCGATCTCTGTTTTGCTTAGTTGGATATATCTCTCAATTTCTATATTTTTTGAAGTCGCGGGAACTCTTTCACTCAAATATTCATCTGAAAATGACTCTCCTTTTTGGGGAGGGGCAGTTGTTGTTTTCTACATAATTTCATTTTCTCTGATGTGGATTGCAATCAAAAAAATTGATATTTCAGTTTCTTATGCAGTCTGGGCGGGGCTTGGAACAACTCTTGTTGTTTTTGGTGGCTGGATTCTTTTTAAAGAGCCGATGACAATTTTAAAACTATTTTTTGTATCTTTAATCATTATTGGAATTGTCGGATTAAAATATTTAAGCAAAAATTAAGGTTTTGAAATTTTTAAAATTTTGACGACTTCTTTTTTATGAATTATTTAAGAAAAAAGAGCAAAACACCACTTTTTCAGCTTGTTACAGAAGTTCCAAAAAGCTATAAAAACAATTCACTTTTTAGTAATCTCACTGTTGGAATAACAAACAACCTATTTGTAAAAGTTTTAGAAACAAAAATAATTGGAATCAATTTTTACATGAAATTTCAAAATTTGATTTCTGGAGAAAATTTCTCGGGAACTTATTTCCGTTTTCACTATGGAGTTCCAAAAATTTTTACAATTGGAAAAGAGCTTTATATAAAAGGAAAGATTTCATGGAGTGAAGATTGGGGTTTCCAAATCGCAAATCCTGTTGAAATTAAAAAACCAAACGACACAGTTGAACCAGTTTATAAAAGTAAAGCAATTGAAAAAGTTGTTTTAAAATATATCGACTATGGAAATTTCAAAAAATATGGTGTTCCATATTGGGTAATTGAGAAAATTTTAGAAATTCATCGCTATCCAACTCGGGAACTTGCTGAATTTTACGAAAAAGAGAAAACTTTTCCTGAAGATTATATAAAAGCATTGAAATATTTGGAAATTTTTTACTACATTAAAAATATGAAAGAGGCAGAAAAAACCTTTCCTCCGCTACAAAAATTGAGTGGAGATTGGAAAAGTTGGGCGGAAACTCTTCCTTTCCAATTGACGGGTGACCAAAAAAAATCCATTTCTGATATTGCAATTGATCTGAATTCTGATACAGCAAAGAAACGAGTTATTGTTGGTGATGTTGGTTCAGGAAAAACTCTCGTAATTCTTGCATCGATGGTAATTTCCTATCCACACAAATCTGTGCTACTCGCCCCAACTTCTATTCTTTCTGAACAGCTTTTCGAGGAAGCTCAAAAATTTCTGCCAAAAAATTTCAAAATTCTCCTTTTAACTTCAAAAACTTCCCAAAAAATAGATTTGAATGAATTTGATGTGATAATTGGAACGACTGCAATTTTGTATCGGGATTTGCCAGAAATTCCACTTTTAATAGTTGATGAACAGCACCGTTTTGGAACTCGAGAGCGAAATAAATTAAAGCAACTTGTTGAGAATGAAGAGAAAAAACCGCACTTTTTACAACTTTCAGCAACACCAATTCCACGAACTCAAGCTATGATAAATTCCACTTTTATAGAAGTTTCACTTATTGAAGAGATTCCATTTCAGAAAAAGATCGATACAAATTTAATTGGTGCAGGAGATTTTCCAAATTTGCTAGAGAAGATTAAAAATGAGATTGAAAAAGAGAATCAAGTTTTGTTGGTTTATCCCCTTGTTGAAGAATCAGAAAAGATAAACTATCAATCACTTGAAGAGGCTTTTCCATATTGGAAAGAGAATTTTGAAAATGTCTATATGACTCATGGTCGAGACAGTGAGAAGGATGAGGTCTTGCGAGAATTCCGTGAAAAAGGTGATATTTTACTTTCAACAACTGTTGTGGAAGTTGGAATTTCTCTACCAAGACTAACGGTAATTGTCATAGTTGGTGCTGAAAGATTAGGTTTAGCAACTCTTCACCAACTTCGTGGGCGAGTTAGTCGAACAGGAAAAGAGAGTTTTTGCTATCTTTTTACCAGAAGTCAAAGCGAAGAGAGTATAAAACGACTCGAAAAATTTTCAAAAACCACAAACGGATTTGACATTGCCTCGATGGATTTAGAAAATCGTAAAGGTGGAGATATTGTTAAAGGAAATAAACAGAGTGGTGAAACTTTTCGTTGGATTGATTTGGTTAAAGACAAAGAATTTATAGAAGATTTCTCGAGCCAATTTAAGTGAAATTTCTAATATTTTAATTTAACAAAATAAGAAATTGTGAAAAGTGCATTTTGGTTATAATTTCCGAAAACTTTAAAAGTCGATTTAATGTTAGATGTTACTGAAATTGAAAAAATCCTACCTCATCGTTATCCTTTTTTACTAATTGATAGAGTTGTTGAGCTTTCTCCAAAAGAGAGTATTACAGGATATAAAAATATAACTATAGGGGAGCATGTTTTTCAAGGACACTTTCCAAATCACCCTATTTACCCTGGTGTTCTTATCATTGAAGGAATGGCACAAGCTGGAGGTGTTTTAGCTTTTAAAAGTATTGATAATAGTGCAGAAGTTGAAAATAAAGTTGTCTATTTCATGAGTATTGATAAGGCAAAATTCCGAACTCCTGTTACACCTGGGGATAAATTAGAGTATAAAGTTTCTGTTATTAAAAACAGAGGTAAAGTTTGGGTTCTTCAAGGAAAAGCTCTTGTTGATGGTGAAATTGTTGCAGAAGCCGAATTAAAAGCAATGATCGTAGACAAGTGAAAATATGAATAAAATTTCTAGCTTAGCTATTGTAGAAGAGGGAGCTAAAATTGGAAAAAATGTCCAAATTTCGCCCTACTGTTTTATATCAAAAGATGCTGAAATTGGAGATGGAACAACAATTGCACAAGGTGCAATGATTTATGGAAATACTAAAATTGGAAAAAACAATAAGATATTTTCACATGCTGTTCTTGGTTCAGAGCCTCAAGATTTAAAATATCGCGGTGAAGATGTGCAACTTATAATTGGTGATAATAATCAAATTAGAGAATTCACATTTTTTAACCCTGGAACAGAGGGTGGAGGAAGCAAAACAGTAATTGGGAACAACAATCTTTTCATGGGATATGTTCATGTGGCTCACGATTGCTATATAGGAAACAACTCTATTTTGGCAAATGCGGTTACACTTGGCGGACATGTGAGAATTGGAGATCATGCGGTTATTGGTGGTTTAACTCCAGTTCATCAATTTGTTTCAATTGGTGATTATGTTATGGTCGCGGGTGCTTCAGCAGTTGCTCAAGATATTCCACCTTACTGTTTAGCGGAAGGAAATCGTGCTTCTCTTCGAGGTTTGAATTTAAACGGCATGAGAAGGAAATTAAAAAGAGAAGAGATAGATAATTTGAAAAAAATCTACTCTGAACTTTTTAGAAGTAACAAGCCACTGCTAGAAACGGCAAGAGAGCTTTTAGAAAATGAAGAAAACGAACATGCTAAAAAGTTACTAGATTTTGTTGTGAATAACAAAAGAGGAATAAATTATAAGAGAGATTAATGAAAAAAAATAAAGATGTAGTTTGCGACTTTTGTGGAGCAAAAGAGACAAATGATAATCCAATTGTTTTTGGTGAAACTGGTCGAATTTGCCGAGAGTGTGTTTCAACAATAAACGAAATTTTTGAGGAACAGGAATCTCTTATAAACGGCGATGAGGTCGGAGAGAAACCAAAAAAAAGCGAAAAAAAGAGACAGCAAAAAGTTTTAACTCCAAAGGAGATGAAAACTTATCTTGACGAGTATGTTGTTGGTCAAGATACGGCTAAAAAGATTCTTTCTGTTGCAGTTTATAACCACTACAAAAGAATTTTCAAAAATGAAACGAGTGAAAACAATGAGACAGAATTACAGAAATCAAATATTCTTCTTGTTGGACCAACTGGTAGCGGAAAAACTCTACTTGCACAAACAATTGCAAAGTTTTTGAATGTTCCAATTGCAATTACAGATGCGACAAGTTTGACAGAAGCGGGATATGTTGGTGAAGATGTTGAAAATATTCTAACTAGACTCTATCAAGCTGCGGACGGGGACATTAAAGAGGCTGAACGAGGAATTGTTTTCATTGATGAGATTGACAAAATTGCCCGAATGAGTGAAAACCGAAGCATTACACGAGATGTTTCAGGTGAAGGTGTTCAACAAGCAATGTTAAAAATCATTGAGGGAAGTCAAGTAAATATTCCTCCTCAAGGTGGTCGAAAACACCCAAATCAGGAATTCATCAAAATTGATACAAGCAATATTCTTTTTGTTTGTGGTGGAGCTTTTGATGGAATTGAGACAATTGTCGAAAGAAAACTCTCTGGAAATGTTCTTGGATTCAATCAAGAAAAACGGGGAAAAACTGAAAAAGAGGAACTTCTTGGAAAAGTGGAACCTGATGATTTGGTTCATTACGGATTGATTCCTGAACTTGTTGGACGACTTCCAATTATTGGAACTTTAAATCAGATTTCAGTTGAAGATATGAAACATATTTTAAGTGTTCCAAAAAATGCACTTATCAAACAGTATCAAAAACTTTTCAATATTGATAATGTGAATTTGGAATTTGAAGATGGTGCAATTGAAGAGATTGCAAAAAAATCTATCAAACGAAAAACTGGAGCAAGAGGACTTCGAGCAATTTTAGAAAATATAATGCTTGATATAATGTTTGAACTTCCAGAATATGAAAACAAAACAGTAACTATTACAAAAGAGGTTGTTCTTGACGGGAAATCTCCAACAATCTCGTGATAGGGTTTTTGCGGAAAAGATAGAGAAGCAATTTCAGTTTGACGACGGAGTTGCTTCTGTCTTTGATGATATGGTCGAGAGGTCTGTTCCTTTTTACCACGAAAACCGCGACCTCATCGTGCAAATTCTCAAAAAAACTTTAAAAGATGGAGAAGCAGTTTTAGATTTAGGTTGTTCAACTGCCTCTTTTCTTCTACAAATTGAACGGGAAATTGAAAATTTGAAACTTTTTGGAATTGATAACTCTGAACCAATGTTAAGAGAAGCCAAGCGAAAAATCACCGCTTTAAATTCAAAAATTGAACTTTTTTATGGCGATTTTCAAAATCTAGATTTTCCAAAAAATAGAGTCTCAATTATGAATTACACTTTGCAATTTGTTCGACCTTTACAACGGGAAAATCTTTTGCGAAAAATTTATGACTCTCTGGAGGTTGGCGGAATGCTTTTTCTCTCTGAAAAGGTTCTTTTTAAGAATGGAAAGTTTCAAAAAGATATTACAGATATATACTATCAATTCAAAGAGAAAAATGGCTACTCAAAATATGAGATTGCTCAAAAGCGAGAAGCTCTTGAAAATATTCTTATTCCTTATACTTTGCAGGAGAATAGAGAACTTTTACAGAATTCTGGTTTCGATGAGGTCGAAACAATTTTTCAGTGGGGAAATTTTGCCACTTTTTTAGCAGTTAAAAATTAGAAATTAAAATATTTGCAAAACTCTGATAATATATCAAAAGAAAAAAAAGAAGGATTTCTATGTTAGATTTGAAATTAGAAATTGTTACTCCAAATGGATTAATATTTTCGGATAAAGTAAAAGAAGTTGTTTTACCTGGTGAAGAGGGAGAGTTTGGTGTTTTACCCGAGCATGTCGGACTTTTCACACTTCTAGGTGCAGGAGTTATTGAATTTACAAAAGAGAATAGTGATACTGATGCTGTTGTAATCTCTTCTGGAAATGTAACAGTTTATAAAGATTCAATTGTCGCACTTGTTGAAGGAGCAATTCCACTTGAGGGTAAAGGTGAAGGTGATATTGCAAAAGCTCTTGACGGTGTTCGAGAACTACTTAAAGATGCAACAGATTCACAAAGTGTAATCGCTTCAGTCGAGGCAAGATTAAGATAAATATGGTTGAGCCACTTCTCAATTTTATAAACGAGAGTACTGCAATGACATTTCTTGTCATTGGGTGGTTGGCTCTCTACTTTATTGCTGTGAATTGGATATTTGTCTATCGGTATCTCAATTTGCGAAAAAACATTGAAAATGAAAATCGTGCTTTTAACTCTATTTTAAGTAATAACGAGAGAATTTCTGAATTCTCAATTATTAAAAAATATGTCAAAGCGAAACAGAGCGACGATCTCTCCGTCTCTGAAAATCTATTAAAAGTTGTTAAATTTAAAGTTACAAAAGATGCTACAAAAGGAATGCACTATATAGGAATTGTTGCTTCAACATCTCCATTTATAGGACTTTTTGGAACTGTCGTCTCAATTTTGGAAACTTTTGCAACTCTTGGAGATTCGGAACTTGGGGCAATAGCAGTAATTGCACAAGGTGTTTCAGAAGCACTAATTGCAACAGCAGTCGGAATTTTTGTCGCAGCATTTGCTTACACATATTTTCAGATCATAAAACGAAAAGCTTATGAACTTGTTGAAATTGTTGGAATGGAAGCTGAACTAATTCTTTTTGGAAATCGCGAAAAAGAGGAAGTTATAAAGGTAGGCAATGTTTAATTGGGATGACTCACCTGAACTGAACATAACACCGCTTGTTGATGTTATGCTCGTTCTTCTTGCAATTTTGATGGTAACAGCTCCGACAATGGTTTATGAAGAGTTGATACAACTTCCACAAGGTTCAAAAGAGTCCCCAAAAAAGAGTCAAAATATTGAAGTTAGAATTACAAAAAGCCTTGAAGTTTCCATCGAGGGAAAGAAATTTGAATTCAAAACTTTTGCCGATAAATTTATGCTCTACTCTGAAAAATATGAAAAAGATGCTCAAATCACAATTACGGCTGATGAGAGAATTCTCTATAAAGATGTTATGCACATTTTAAAAAGTATAAAAAGTTCAGGATTTCACAAAGTCTCACTCTCAACAAATTAGGGGATAAAATGGAATATGGTTTATGTTGCCTCTTTTCAAAAGAGCCAATTAAATTCAAAACTTTTACACTCCAAACTGTTTCAATAGAAAAAGTCGAAGCAGTTTATACACACAATATTGAATCGCTACAAAAAGCATTTAACTTTTGTGCGAAAAACGGGATTTGGAGTTATCGAATTTCATCTGATCTTTTTCCAAAAATTGGAACACTCTTAGAAACTAATTTTTTTTCACTGGAATTTGCCGAAAAATATTTGAATAAATTGAGAAATTTGGAAACACACAATTTGATTTTATCATTTCATCCATCTCAATTTGTAAATATGGGAAGTCCAGACGAAAAGGTAATTCAAAATTCTGTTTCCGATTTAAAACAGCACTTTTTAATTGCAAAATATTTACCAATTCGTGAAGTAAATATTCATCTTGGTGGAACTTACGGCGATAAGGAATCTGCAAAAAAACGATTTGTAGAAAATGTCCAAAAATATCTAAATGCTGATGAGGTCGAACTTCTAACAATTGAGAATGACGAATTGAGTTATTCTGTTGAAGATACTTTAGAAGTTGCAAAAATTTTAGGAATTCGTGTAACACTTGATATTCATCATCACCGTTGCTATTCGATAAAAAATCCTTCAGAATTCTCTGAAAAAGAGCTTGTGGAAATGGCTGGAGAAACTTGGAAAAATTGGGGGTATCAAAGAATGCACATCTCTTCACCAAAAGATGGATATTCGACTGCCTCAAAATCTCGACCTCATCACGATTTTATAGACGACAATGATTTTCCAGAGTGGTTACTTGAAATTGAGAATTTACATCTTGACATTGAAGCTAAAGAGAAAGAAATAGCGATTTTTAAATTGCAAGAAAGGGAGAAAAATGTGGAACAAAAAATTTGAAAACTTGAATGAATTTCTTTACGGAAAAGAGCCAAATCAATTTATTGCTACTGAAATAGAGAATTGGAATGGAAAAAATTTGATCTGTTTTGGTGAAGGTGAAGGTAGAAATGCGGTCTATTTAGCAGAAAAAGGTTTTTCTGTTACGGCACTCGATTCTTCTGAAGTTGGTTTAAAGAAAGCAAAAGATTTTGCAAAAGAGAACAATCTAGAAATAGAAACAATTCTTACAAAAATAGAAGATTTTAGAACTTCTGAAAAATTTGATATTGCGATTAGTTCATTTATGCACATTCATTCAGGTTTGCAAAAAACAGCTTTTGAGAAGATAGTTTTGTCTTTAAAAGTCGGTGGTGTTTTTATTGGAGAATTTTTCTCTGAAGAGCAATTGAATTTTTCAAGTGGAGGACCAAAAGATATTGACTTACTCTATTCTGAAAAAGAAGTTCGTGAAATTCTCTCAAATTTAAATTGCAAAATTAAAAAATGCGAAGTTGAAAAAACAACCTTAAATGAAGGCAAAGGTCATATCGGAGAAGCATCAGTTTTAAGAATTGTTTTTGTCCGATGAGGTCATTAAATTTTCGTTGTTCTTACAACTTTAATTTTTGCATGAAATCTACTTCTCCCAACTCTGAAATAAATTCAGGGTATGGAAGAGGCTTCGCTTTTCATAAATACGGACTA
>AKKQ01000058.1 GCA_000276965.1 Thiovulum sp. ES
CATGGATTTATCAACTGGTGGAGACCTTGATGAAATTCGTAAAGCCGTAATTGGTGCTTCAGAAGTTCCAATTGGAACTGTTCCAATGTATCAAATTCTTCACGATGTTGGAAACAATATCGAAGATTTAACAATTGAAAAAATGTTAGAAGTTATTGAGAGACAAGCTCAACAAGGTGTAAGTTATTTTACAATTCATGCAGGTTTCCTACTCAGAATGATGCCAGAAGTTGCAAAAAGAAAAATGGGAATCGTTTCGCGAGGTGGAAGTTTGATGGCTTCTTGGATGATGCACTATCACCGAGAAAATCCTTTCTACTCTGCTTATGATGAAATTCTTGATATTTGCCGAAAATATGATGTCTCTCTTTCGCTTGGGGATTCTCTCCGTCCTGGAGCTTTAGCTGATGCGAGTGATGAAGCACAACTTGGTGAATTGAAAATTCTTGGGGAATTGACTTTGAGAGCTTGGGAAAAAGATGTTCAAGTTATGATTGAAGGTCCAGGGCATGTGCCATTAAATCAAATTGAACGAAACATGAAACTTGAGCAAGAGTATTGCCATGAAGCACCATTTTATGTTCTTGGACCACTTGTTACGGACATCGCTGCGGGATACGATCATATTTCAAGTGCAATTGGTGCAACTGTTGCAGGTTGGAAAGGTGCGAGTATGCTTTGCTATGTAACACCAAAAGAGCATTTAGGACTACCAAATGCGGAAGATGTTCGTGAAGGAATTATCGCTTACAAAATTGCTGCTCACTCTGCTGATATTGCACGAGGTCGAAAAGGTGCTAGAGATGTTGATGATTTAATGAGTGATGCTCGGTATAAATTTGATTGGAATAAGCAATTTGAATTGGCACTTGATCCTGAAAGAGCAAAAGAGTATCACGACGAAACTCTACCTCAAGATGTTTTTAAAGAAGCAGAATTTTGTTCAATGTGTGGACCAAAATTTTGTGCATACAAAATCACTCAAGACATCATGGAAAATCCAGAAAAAATCGAAGCTCTTGTAGCAAACGGTTAAAATCATATTTCCCGCAAAAGCGGGAGCAAAACTTCCCATTATTAAACAATTTCTAATTTTCTACATCTATTTTTTGTAAAAAAAATTGTGAAAAATAGAATTTTCTGATTTTTTGTAAAATTCGATAATTAGAGTAAAAAATAAGGAAAGATATGTTTTTAAAGGGGAAAAAAGGTCTCATTATTGGTTTAGCAAATAAGCATTCAATCGCTTATGGAGTTGCGAAAGCAATTAGGGAACAAGGCGGAGAATTAGCTTTTACATATTTAAATGATTCAATTAAAAAGAGAGTTGAGCCACTTGCAAAAGAGTTAGGTAGCGAAATTGTCATTCCACTTGATGTAACAAATGAAGAAGATATGGAAAATATTAAAAGTCGAGTTGAAGAACAGTTTGGAAAATTAGATTTTGTTTTACATTCAATTGCATTTGCACCAAAAAGAGCTTTATCGGGAGACACACTGGATACAAGTCGAGAAGATTTTTTAACAGCGATGGATGTTTCGGTTTATAGCTTGATTGGTGTAACACAGAAATTGAAACCAATTTTAAATGAGGGTGCTTCTGTTCTTACTTTATCATATTACGGAGCGGAGAAATTTGTTCCAAGATACAATGTGATGGGAATTGCAAAATCTGCACTTGAAGCGACTGTTCGATATTTAGCTGTTGATTTAGGAAAAGATGGAATGCGAATTAATGCACTTTCTGCTGGACCAATCAAAACTCTTGCAGCAAGTGGAATTGATGATTTCCGAAATCTTATGAACTGGAATCGAGACCACTCCCCGCTTAATAAAAATGTTACAACCGATGAGGTTGGGAAAAGTGCAATGTATCTCCTTTCCGATCTTTCAAGCGGTGTAACAGGTGAAGTTCATTATGTTGATGCGGGATATAATATTATTGGAATGCCACTAAATTCGGTTACTGAATAGTTTTGCTAATAGATTTTGAGCGAGTCGAGAAAATTAAAAAAACTCTTCTCGAAAAATATCCACACAATATCGCAAAAAGTGAATTGAATTTTCAGAATAATTTTCAATTAATTGTTGCGGTTGTTCTTTCTGCACAATGCACGGATAAACGGGTGAATTTAATCACCCCGCAACTTTTCCAAAAATTTCCAACTCCGCAAAAAATGGCAAAAGCAGATTTTTCTGAAGTCCGAAGCTTAATTAGTTCGTGTAATCTTTTTCAAAACAAATCAAAATATCTGATAAATCTCTCAAACCAACTTTTAGAAAATTTCAGTGGTGAAGTTCCGTTAAATCAAAAAGATTTGATGTCGCTTTCTGGAGTCGGACAAAAAACCGCAAATGTAGTTTTAATTGAGGGTGGTGGGGCGAATTTGATGGCGGTCGATACTCATGTTTTTCGTGTTTCTCACCGTTTAGAATTGTCTTCGGCAAAAACTCCAGAAAAAACAGAGAGTGATTTAAGTGAGCTTTTCCGAACAGATTTGGGACAATTGCACCAAGCTTTTGTGCTTTTTGGTCGCTATATTTGTAAGGCAAGAGAGCCAGATTGTGGAAATTGCTTTTTTTCAGATTTATGTAATTTCAGAAAAAACGATTTGATAAAATAGCACATTACTGAAAAGGACAAAAGATGTTTAGAGCTTTATACAGTGCCGCAACAGGAATGATGGCACAACAGACTCAAATCGATACAACTTCAAATAATATAGCCAATGTAAATACAATCGGTTACCGAAAATTGAGAGCAGAATTTGCTGACTTGATGTATCAAACAGCAGAACATGCGGGGACGGCTACAAGTTCTACGACAAATTCTCCAACTGGTATCCAAGTGGGTCTTGGTGTTCGTCCAACTGCTGTAACAAAAATTCACTCGCAAGGAAACTTTCAGGAAACTGGAAATAATCTTGACATGGCAATCACGGGAAAAGGTTTTTTTCAAATCGAACTACCTGATGGAACAGTTGCATATTCTCGAAATGGTGCTTTTAAAATTAATCAAGACGGTCAAGTTGTAAATTCTGATGGTTACAAATTGATTCCTGAAATTGTTCTTCCTGAAGATACGACTGATGTAAATATTGGTGCAGACGGAATTGTTTCAGTTATTCAAGCGGGAGCTACGGAATCTCAACAAATCGCACAAATCGAATTAGCAAACTTTGTGAATCCCGCAGGTCTTCATGGAATGGGAGATAACTTGATGAAAAATACAGATGCTTCTGGTGATCCAATTATTTCAACTCCTGGAATTGATGGGCTTGGAAATATTCGTCAAGGATTTGTTGAAATGAGTAATGTTCAGCTTGTTGTTGAATTGACTGACCTTATTACTGGACAGAGAGCTTACGAGGCAAACAGTAAAGCAATTACAACTTCAGACGAAATGCTACAAACAGTAAACGGACTTAAAAGATAATTGGGAATTTTGTCGGACTTTTCCGGCAATTTTACCGAAAAACTTTCAATAAAAAATATTTTTTTCTATAATTTCTAAAACTTCAAAAGGATTTCTTTGGAACAAAAAAAAGAGGTAAATAAAGAAGAAAACTTAGTAAAAAAGACTTGCAAGGAACTTGGAATCACTCAAAAAGAACTTGCCGAAATTTTCGGTGTTACTCCTCACACTGTTACAAATTGGGTTCGTGGCAGAATGGAAGAACTTCACAAAAAAGCTTTACATGGTTTGATTTGTGAAAAAAAATATAAAGAAATAAGAGTTAATCTAAAAAACATCATAGAATAAATTTGACAAAAATAATGAATTTACAGTAAAATGCCAAAGTCAAGAGAAAAATGTAATCTCACCTCCATAAATCTCTTGAGTAGAAAGACAAGGAATAATTAATGTCTCCCAACATTTTAACTAAGATTTTTGAAGACAAACCTATTTATTTTGAGAAAATAAACGGTGAAGTTTTTTTAAATGCCACAAAAACTGCTAAACAATTTCCAACAAATAAAGGAAATAGCAAAGATTTAAGTGAGTGGCTGAACTCAAAATCAACAAAAGATTACATCGAAACTTACAAAAAGAGTGTTCCCGAAAAAATCGGCAACACTTTAGTTAAAACAATCAAAGGCAATTTTGCTGACAAAAGAGTGCAGGGAACTTGGCTACACTCAAAATTAATCATATTTTTTGCTCGATGGCTTTCAACAGAATTTGCTGTTTGGTGTGATTTGACAATTGAGGAAATTTTACAAACTGGTTCTTACTCTTTGCAAAATGAAACTTCAGAAATTGAAAATTTTCCACTTTCTGAAATGCTTTCGGAAACAGAAACAGCTTTGAAAATTGTTGATTTAGTTGAAAAAGAGAAACCTTTTAAATTGCTTCTTTTGGAAAAGATTTTGAAAGAGAAATCACCAACAAAAATTTTGCAAATAGACTTTTCAAAATCATATTTTTTGCCGACGGAACTTGGTATTTTGATTGGAGTTTCTGGAGCAGAAATGAACTTGATTTTGGAGAAAAAAGGCTTTCAATTTCGAGATGAAAAAGGGGTTTGGAAACCGACCTCATCGACAAAAGAATTTTGTCTTGAAATTGGAAATCAATTCAACCAAATCAAGTGGAAATTAGAAGTTTTAATTTAAATAATTTAATTTAAACTCTTTTTGATAGAATCACGGACTTAAAAAAAATTCGGAGTATTCCCATGGCAAGAAGATGCGATATTAGTGGTAAAGGTCCAATGACTGGAAACAATGTTAGCCACGCTCAAAACAAAACAAAAAGAAGATTTCTTCCAAACCTACGAAGTGTTAAAGTTACACTCGAAGATGGTTCTGTAAAAAGAATTAAAGTTTCTGCAAAAGAGTTAAGAACTCTTAAGAAAAAAGGTCTAATCTAATTTTAAATTAGAGGTTTCAGATGAAAATTTCTAAGAGCTTCCTAGAATTCCTTGAAAGTCGTGGTCAATTTAAGCCAAAAGAGGACCTTTTTCTAGGTCAAGCTCTCTATTATGAGTTAAGACACTTTAGATTACCTATAATTATTACAGTCTTAACTATGCTTTTTGGCTCTATCGGGTATATGTTAATTGATAATTTTTCCCTGATGGATGCCATTTACCAAACTGGAATCACTTTTACAACAGTTGGTTTTGGTGAAATTGCCCCTGTATCTACACTTGGAAGAATATTTACAATAACTCTTATCGTTGTTGGATTTGCTACTTTTACATTGGCAGTCGGAACAGCAATTAATGTAGTTACACACGGTCAAATAAGTAATATTATTAAGGTTCGCGGTATGTTGCTTCAAATTGCAAGAATTAAAAAACATTTTGTCCTCTACTATGTCAATGATTACACAATCGAAATCGCTAACAATTTACGAAAAAATCACATTCCTTTTGTTGTTGTTGATCCTCGTTCAGATTTAGATGAAATTGCACGAAAACACAAATTTCCATACTATTACCAAACTGAACCGCACACAGAATTAGCAATTAAACGGGTAAATTTAGGAATGGCAAGAGGTATTATCACCCTTTCTGAAAAAGAGGCTGACAATATTGCAATTATTGTTTCAATTCGTCTTTTTGAACAAGAACACCGAAAACATCGACCTTACCAAATTATTTCAAGCTCAAAAAATCCCTCAAGTGCCGACAAATTAAAAAAACTCGGTGCAAACTCTGTTGTTGTTCCAACTCGAATTACAGCACAAAGAATTAGCACGATGGCGGTATCTCCAGATTTGGAAAATTTGCTTGAAAGTTTTCTTTATGCAAACGAGACGGCTCTTGATATGGAAGAAGTTTTTGTTCCAAAATATAGCTGGATGGTTTTACAGAGACTAAAAGAAGCAGATTTAAAAGAGATTACAAATGTTGCTGTTGTAGGTTTGCGAAATAAAGAAGGGAAATTTACAGCAATGCCAAAAGATGAAATCTTAATTACAGCAGAGTCATATTTACTCCTAATCGGAAGAGTAAATGATTTGAAATATGCTAAAAGAATCGTTCATCGTATAGAAGCTCCAATCGAGTTAAAAATTGTAGAAAAATAAGTTTCAGTTTTTTTGGTTTGTTAGAATTCCAAAAAAGAAACTTCATTGAAACTTATTTATAATTTCTTTAAACCGTATATTAAAAACCATAAAAAAGAGTTTATTTTTGTGCTTTTGGGAATAGTTGCTTCGGCGGGAGCGACTGTTTTAATTGCACACATAATTCAGCCAATTTTAGACGACATTTTTATCGCAAAAGATAAAGAGATGCTCTACATAATTCCTCCATTTCTAATTCTAATTTATGTTGTAAAAAGTGCGGGGCGATATTTTCAGACTTTTTACACATCTTTTATTGGATTATCGATTGTCGCAGAGTTGCGAAAGGAGATGTTAAAAAAGATTTTGGATTTTGATTTTGAATACATAAATTCGTTGCGGAGTGGGGAACTGCAATCACGATTGAATGGAGATGTTACACGGGTTCGGTATGTTGTTTCGGAAATGATTCCAGAACTTTCACGGGAAATTGTTACCGTTTTTAGTTTGATGGGATATATAATTTATCAAAATCCAGTTCTTGCATTTTACACACTTGTTGTTCTTCCCGCAACTTTTTATCCGCTTTCTGTGTTGGCTAAAAAAATGAAAAAAGTATCATTTAAAATGCAGGAGAAATCCGCGGATCTCTTTTCGCGACTTTCTGAAATTTTGAATAATATTGAAATCATAAAAGCAAATTCGACTGAAAAATATGAACTCGGATATTTTGAAAAAGAGAATAAAGAAGTCTTAAAATTCAATATAAAAGGTGTGAAAGTTCTTCAATTCATTTCGCCGATGATGGAAATTTACAGCTCATTTTCAATGGTGCTTGTGATTGTAATTGGTGGTGAAGCAGTTATTGACGGAGAGATGAGTGTCGGTAGCTTTTTTGCATTTTTGACTGCGGTTGGACTTCTTTTTAATCCGATTAAGAAAATTTCTACACTTTTTAACAAAATGCAAGAGGGAATTTCCGCAACTGAACGAATTAAATCTTTTTTAGAAATTGAGCAGAAAATCAAATCGGGTAGCGATGAGGTCAGCGAAATTCGGCGAATAGAATTCCGTGATGTCTCATTTCATTTTGGCGAAAAAGAGATTCTTTCTAGTGTCTCTTTTTCAGTAAATCGCGGACAAAAAATCGCACTTATCGGAAATAGTGGGGGCGGAAAAAGTTCTATTTTAAATTTAATCCTTCGTTTTTATGAAAGAAGCGGTGGAGATATTTGGTTAAACGGTAAAAATATCGAAAATGTTTCATTCCAATCACTCCGAAATGAGATTTCATTTGTTTCTCAAAAAGTCTACATTTTCAACGACACAGTTGCGAAAAATGTGGCTTACGGTTCTGACCTCATCGACAAAGAACGAGTTGTCAAATCTTTGAAATTTGCGGAAGCGATAGATTTTGTTGAAAAGATGGAAAATGGAATTGAAACAGTTTTATCAGAATTTGGAACAAATTTATCGGGCGGACAACGGCAAAGAATAGCGATTGCTCGGGCAATTTATAAACGGAGTTCAATTATGATTTTTGACGAAGCAACTTCTGCTCTTGATAATCGAGTTGAACAAAAAATCCTACAAAATTTAGAAAATAAATTTGAAAATCAGATTGTGATAACTGTTGCTCACCGACTCTCCACAATTGAAAATTCTGATTCAATTTTTCTTTTTGAAAACGGAAAAATCGTGGCTTCTGGAAATGATAGAGAACTTTTGGAAAATTGCCAAAAATATCGTGATTTAAAAATGACAAAAAGTGAAAATTGATAATATTACAAAAATCAATTTTGGAAAATTCAAAGTTTGAATGATTTAGAAGATATGGACTCTGGTTTGAAAAATGCTATTTAGACTTTCAATCAAATTCGTAAAGACTGATTTCTTCATTGTTGCTTTTTCTCCAAAAACAATGGCTTATATTTTTTTATTGTATTCATGGGTAGAATTATAACAAGTTAGTCAGTCCCACTTTTTTGTAAATGATGGAGAAAATCGAGCTGTGAAATTACAGAAATAGGAGATTTGTCGGAGAGATCCGACAAAATGCTTTAGAAGTTGTATCGTCCAACAACTCGTAGTGTGTGAGCTAATTCAGAATCGCTTTCATTCTCTTTCCAAACATTCCAACCGTAAACATTTTGAGTTAGAACATATCCCGCACTTAAATCAACACCAACAAGTTTTGTTTTAAATTCAGCTTCAAGAACCATTCCTGTAATGTCTTTAACATCAGCAGTTGCAAAAGAAGAGTTGATTTTTGACACAGCACTTGAATCTTCTCCGTGCATATACATTGCTCCTCGAAGACCTAAGCTACTCGCACCCATTGTTTGGTTAAAAGCAACTTTTAAAGCTGTTGTTTCTGTTGCACCCGCAACATGTCCATTTCCGTTAAGTAGTGGAGTTGCTGTAAAAAGTTTTGTTGTTGAATCAGTTCCAAGATTTGAAATTTCATGGCTATCTGCTTTACCACTAGTCACAGAACCAGCAACAGATATTTTAGCACCCTCTCCCATTTTGTAACAAGCCATTCCTGCAAATGCTGTTGTGTCGTCAGCATCAGAAATATCATCGTCAAACATAAATCCTGCAACTTGACCAGCTACATGAATGTTGTCCATTTTATACATTGCATCTACCCAATAAGCATTTGCAACTGTTGGGATATTATAAAACCAAGCTTGACCAGAAACATTATCTTGTCCATAAACTCCAGCAATTGCATAAGCACCATCAGCAGCTAAACCACCAGCAAGTGTATTAAATTGTCCAAGAGTTGTGTGATTATTGTGTTTTCCAACATAAGCACCGATAAGTGTTACACCTTGATCAGCTAAATTTTGATCAACTAAAACAATTGCATCAAATGTATTTTGGAAAACATTCCAACTTTCAGAATATAAAAATGGAGTATCAAGTGTTTGTCGTCCAAGAACAAATGTAGATTTTCCCATTGTTTTTGTTAAATATGCTTCACCAAAGAAATACTCTTCATCACTTTGACCAAGTTGAAATGCAGGGTTTTCATCTGCTTCTGGAGTATGTTTTGCAGTTCCAAGGTCTAAAATACCTGTTCTTAAAACAACATGATCATTGTCAGCAGAACCTGCTACACCTTGCATTGTTCCAGAAACAAGATTATGCTCTAAACCAAGAGTTTCAAGAACATTAAATCTAGCACCAAATCCAAAACCATTTCCAAGGTCTGAAGTCATTTTAAGAGAGAAACCAACATTTGCTCTTGAACTCTCTTTGTGGAAAAGACCTGTTTCATCATCAATCTGCTTGTCAGAAGTTCCACCAAGTGCATACCAAGGAGCATATGGATTATTTACCATTGTTTGATAGTAAAGTGTCGCTTGACCTGTGATGTCAAGATTTCGTAAAAAAGCACTTTTCTCTTTTTCAAGAGGTGCTACTTCTTCTGCATATGCAAAAGAACCAAGTGCAACAACAGTTGCTAAACTTAAGTTTAAAATCTTCATTTTTTGCCTCCAATGAATAATAAAAAACATTATCTTTTGACATATTAAGTTGTTTTTGCTTAAATTCAAATTATTTTAATATTCTTAAGGTTAAAATAAGAAAAGTGTAAAAGTTTCAAAAGAGTTGTGTTTTTAGGAGTATTTGCGACAAAAAAATATTTAAAAAGTTTTTAACCTCTGTTAAAATAGGCAAATCTATTTTTAAGGAAAAGATTTGAAAGTTTTACTTTTAGCGGGTGGATTTGGAACTCGACTTTCAGAGGAAACTGATATTCGACCAAAACCGATGGTTGAAATCGGGGGAAAACCGATTCTTTGGCATATTATGAAAATATATTCTAGTTACGGATTTAATGAATTTGTCGTTCTTCTTGGTTATAAAGGTTACTACATAAAAGAGTATTTTGCAAACTATTTTCTTCATCAAAGTGATGTTACTTTTGATTTAAAAAACAACACAACAGAAATTCATAACAACAGCTCAGAACCTTGGAAAGTTACACTTATTGATACTGGTCGAGATTCAATGACAGGCGGACGAGTTAAACGAGCAAAAGATTTTATTGGAAATGAGACTTTTATGCTGACTTATGGCGATGGTGTTTCTGATGTAAATATTGCTGAACTCTTGCAATTTCATAAAAATCACGGAAAACTTTTAACAATGACTTCTGTTCAGCCAGATGGTCGTTTTGGTGCAGTGCAAATGGATGAAAAAGGAAAAGTTGAAAAATTTATTGAAAAACCAAAAGGTGATGGTGGTTGGATAAATGGTGGCTTTTTTGTTTGCGAACCTGAAGTTATGGATTATATTGATGGAGACTCGACAATTTTTGAACAAGAACCTCTCAAAAATCTAGCAAAAGAGGACGAAATTTTTACACATCAACATCGCGGTTTTTGGAAACCCATGGACACTTTACGAGATAAAAATGAGCTGAATAGACTCTGGAATGAAAATATTGCAAAGTGGAAAGTTTGGAAATAGATTTTTGAACCTATCTTTGTCGGAGAGATCCGACAAAATCTATCTCACCTTTTTGATGTATTCTAGAACATACTCTCCGCCAGAATAGAGAGTTAAACCAACTGCAATCCAAAGTAATTCCTCTCCAAATTGCCAACCCATAATCAGAAATCCGATTGAAAACATTTGAACAACTGTTTTAACTTTTCCACTCCAAGAAGCTGAAATATCAATTCCCTCAGCCACCGCATTTATTCGCAAACCAGAGATAAAAAGTTCTCGAATCAAAATAAGATAAATTGCCCAAATTGAAGCTGTATCTGTAACAAGAAATGCTAAAAAAGCTCCAGTAACAAGCATCTTATCTGCTAGTGGATCAAGAATTGCTCCTAAATGGGAACTCTGATTCCACTCTCGGGCGATAAATCCATCAAAAAAATCTGTTACTGATGCGATTAAAAAAATCAATCCAGCAAAATATGCTACCCATGAAGAGTGAAAGCCCTGATTTGTAAAAAAATCTTCATTTGTTAAAATCCAAAGTAGTAAAGGTGCTAAAAGAACACGAAATGAAGTGAGAAAATTTGGAAGAGTCAAATATCAATCGATGACTTAAATTTATAAACAATTGTAAAACTTATATGAATATTATAAATAGCACCGCTCCTTTCTTAAACAAAACTAATTAACTAGCATTCTATCAAATATCTCTAATTAAAAATTTTCTATAATTTAATTCCAATCATTAAAA
>AKKQ01000059.1 GCA_000276965.1 Thiovulum sp. ES
AATTCTTTCCAAATTTTTCCAAAAGAGATTCACCATTTTTGTTTTTGTGAAAAGTGTCAAGTTCAATCTGTTCAGCTGGATTTAATTCACGGAATTTTGTCAAGATTTGGATTCCAGTTTCAACAATTTCTAAAATTGTTTGTGGAGTGAATTTTTCAACTTCAACTTTTTGCACAGAGTAAGAACCAGTTTTCCGAATTTCTGGAAGAACTTCTTCCGTGATCCACTCTTCGATTTTTTCAGCTTCAGGAAGTCGAGATTTGTTAATTAATCTCCAAACATCAGACTCCGGAATAAGTTGAAAATTCTTAAAGTTGTTTCCTAAATCTTTTGGAAAATCTAACCCCGCCATTTTGTCGGAGTTAAAAAAATCTCCAATAGAAAATGATTTTTTACAGTGTTGTCGGATTGCTTTATCAGTGTCAGAATATCCTAATATTTTAGCAATATCTTTTGCAATAAAATACTCTTTTCCGTCCATTAAGATAATTCTCACCTTAAAATCGTTAAAATGATTTTCAATAAGTTGCACAAAGTCTCCTTATGTTAAATTTTGATAAGAGAAAAATCTTGCTAGGGTCATTCTCTTATCATTTAATTTTAATATTAAATACATTAATTTAAACTCAAATTATTTGTTTTTTACTTTAATATTGGTTAAAAGTTATTGGAAAATAGAAAAAGAAAACAAACAACTGTAATGTTAGATGAAAAAATAAGAGTAGAAGCATTAAAAATTGCAAAAACAAAAGGTTTGAATACTCTTTCAACTCTTTTAAATGTTTTGATGGTGGAATATGTTGAAAATCATCAAAAAAATGAACCCCGCTAAACTTTGAAGATTGTCGGATCAAGCATGTGCCGTGCATGAAATGGAAACTATTTTAGATGTTTTTCCAAAATTTGATTTTTGTAAGCCTGATTATGTTGGAATGGGCGGACTCAACTACCAATAGTCCTACTTACTCTTCATAAGCATTAATATTTTTATTATAATTTAAAAGTTAGTCGCTTTCGTCTCCTAGCTAGAACTCTCTACAAGTTCTTGAGCAAGGAGTTTTCTCACTCCATTTGATAAAAAGATGCTTCTTCTATCAAACTTATCTCATTAAAAATTTGTGTTATACTTTTAACAATATGTTCTATGTTAAAATAGAAGTTTTAGTAAAAGGAAAAATATGGCAATTGAGCAAACTTTATCAATTATCAAGCCTGATGCAGTAGAAAAAAATGTTGTTGGAAAAATCGTAGATAGATTTGAAAGCAAAGGTCTTAAAATTGCTGCTATGAAAAAAATCCAACTTACTCAGCAAGATGCTGAAGAGTTTTATGGAATTCACAGAGAGCGACCTTTCTTCAAAGATTTAGTTGATTTTATGGTGAGTGGTCCTGTTGTTGTTATGGTTCTTGAAGGTGAAAATGCTATCGTTGAGAACAGACTTATCATGGGTGCTACAAATCCAAAAGATGCTGCAAAAGGAACAATCAGAGCTGATTTTGCCGATAGTATTGATGCAAATGCAGTTCATGGTAGTGATGCTCCTGATACAGCTAAAGTTGAAATTGCTTTCTTTTTTGGAAAGAGAGAAATCTTCTAAAAGTTGAAAACAAACTTTCACAAAATAAAAGGCGAAAGTGATTTTCAAATTGAGAGAAAAGAAGACGATTTTTCTCTCAAAGCAGATTTCACTCTACAACAGAAAGAGAAAGATACTCTTTTCGCAAATCTAAAGATAGAGGGTTCTATCAAATCAGTCTGTAATAGCTGTTCTGAAGATGTAAAATTAAGAGTTTCTGAAGATATAGACTTCTTAATTAGTAACGGAATTTTCAACGGTTCTCACTCGGAACTCGATGTTATCGAGGCTCTAAATGGAGAGATAGATTTTGATTACATTTTAGATAGCGAACTTGAACTTACAATAAGTGAAAGTTACAAAAAGTGTGATGTTTGCGAAAATAGAGATTCTGAAGTTGAATTTTAAAATATAATATAAGGAAAAAATAAAATGGCAGTACCTAAGAGAAGAGTTAGTAAATCAAGATCAGCAAAAAGAAGAACACACTACAAAGTTACACTTGCAAGACCTGTAAAAGGTGAAAATGGTGAGTGGAGAATGCCACACAGAGTTGATAGCGAGGGTCGATACCACAAATTAGATGATTAAGATAGCCCTTGATGCAATGGGTGGGGATTTCGGTCCTGAACCTATTGTAAATGGTGCTCTTCTTGCACTTGACGAAAGAGCTGATTTTCACGTCACTTTTGTCGGAAAGCGAGAAGAGATCAAAAAATATCTAAGTTCTGATTTGTCCGATCGCTATTCAATTCTTGAAGCAGACGATGTAATATCTATGGAAGATTCGGCAACTGATGTTTTTAAAAGAAAAGAGAGTTCTATCTATAAGGCTATCGATCTTGTTAAAAACGGAGATGCTGATGCAGTTGTTTCTGCTGGACATAGCGGTGCTACAATGTCTCTTGCAACTTTGCGAATTGGTAGAATTCAGGGTGTTTTAAGACCTGCAATTGCTACTTTTATGCCGACTCGAACAGGTAAAAAAAGTCTTGTGCTTGATGTTGGTGCAAATGTTGATTGCAAACCTGAAAACCTTTTTCAATTCGGTGTTATGGGTGAAGTCTATTCTAAAAAGATTATGCGAAACTCAAATCCTCGTGTTGGACTACTTTCAAATGGCGAAGAGTCTTCAAAAGGGAACGAACTAACAAAAGAGACTTTCAAACTACTTTCTCAAAGAAAAACTTTCAAAGGGAATGTTGAGGGAAATAATATTTTTGATGGTTCAGTTGATGTTATTGTTTGCGATGGTTTTGTTGGAAATCTGATTTTAAAAACAAGTGAAGGTGTTGCAGACACAATCAATTTCTTTTTGAAAGATAGAATTAAAAAATCCGCAATTGCAATTACTGGTGCGATGCTTATGAAGAAAGTTTTCAAACTTCTTAAAAAAGAGGTTGATTATGCTGAATATGGCGGTGCACCTCTTTTAGGACTAAAGTCGGCAACAATTATCGGACATGGAAAAAGCAATCCAAAAGCAGTTAAAAATGCTATTTTTCAAGCAATTTCCTATGTTAATGCTGATATTGAAAAAGAGATAGAAGAGATTCTTAAAAAGTAAAAGGGGTTGTCCCCTTAAATTTCACCTCTATCTTCTCGATAGTCGGAAATCTCTTTAAGAACTTCTTTCAACTCGTCTGATTCTCCGTGAATTTTTTCACGAACTTTTACAGATTTTCTGTATCTTTGGACTCCAATATCTCCAAGAAATCTATTTTTACCATTTACACTAACAAGAACACCGTCGTTTATACCAGAGTCTAGCTTTAGAATATTTCCCTCTTTTAGGTCTAGCAGTTCTCCAAAAGTGATTCTGGTTTTTCCAAGGAAAGCTTCTAATTTTACATTTGCACCACCAAGAACAACCTTGAGGTCTTGATTTCTCGATTTTTTAGAACCTGTCTCATTAAGTGTAACATCACGACTTGCAAGTTTTGGCAATACAGACTCAAGAGCGATAACTGGATAGCAGATGTTCATCATTCCAGAAGATTGTCCCATGATAATTTCCATAACAATCATAACAACGATTTCGTTCTGTGCAACAATTTGGACAACATTTGGGCTTGACTCTTTTTGCTCAACAGTTGGAGTGAGTTCCTCAACAACTTTCCAAGCATCTCGTAAATTGTCCATAATTACTTTTAGAATTGTTTCAAAAAGCGAAAGTTCAATATCAGAAAATTCACGATTGTTCTCAAAAGGCTCACCTTTTCCGCCAAGAATCCTATCAATCAAAGGATAAGCAATTGATGGATTTACCTCTAAAATTCCATTTCCTTCAAGCGGTTTCATAGAGAAAACATTAAAACTTGTTGGGTTTGGTAGAGACATCAAAAACTCACCATAAGTCATCTGATCAACAGAGTGTAATTGGATTTCAACAATTGATCTCATAATAGAAGATATTTGTGATGATGAGGTTCGAGCGAGTTTGTCGTGAATACTACGAAAAGCACGAATTTGCTCTTTTGAAACTCTGTTTGGTCTTTTAAAATCATAAAGGGTGATTTGGACATCAGGTGGAGGAGCAGTAGTATAACCACCTCCTGAATCGCCATCACCCTGAATTATCTCGTCTTCAAACTCTTCTTCTACTACTTCTTCTTCTTCATCTGAACCAGCTACACCTAGCAGAGCATCGATTTCATCTTGACTTAATATATCAGCCATAAATTACCCCAGTGAATTATCTATTCTTATATTTTTATACAAAGAAAATAATTTTTACTCTTTAAAAATTTTAAAGATTTTTCTCTCAATTTCTCTTTCTTAACTGTATAGAAGTATATCAAAATAGCTTAACACACTTATTTTCACTTTTCATTTTAAAGAGTTTTTGGATTTGCGAAAGGTTTTCCGCTTTTGAGATTTTCAAAAAGATTTATATCTTTCCAGTCAGAAATAATATCTTTAGAAAATATAATTTCACTCAACTCAATTTTTCCCATATTTTCACTGTAAGCATCTTCACGAAAACATTGAGCATAACCTGTATCCGTTTCATGAACAATCACACTTTGCAACTTAACACCTTTTTCACCATTAATCATT
This sequence comes from Thiovulum sp. ES, assembly GCA_000276965.1. Classification (NCBI taxonomy): domain Bacteria; kingdom Pseudomonadati; phylum Campylobacterota; class Epsilonproteobacteria; order Campylobacterales; family Sulfurimonadaceae; genus Thiovulum; species Thiovulum sp. ES. Next base: position 4,638 of record AKKQ01000059.1, read on the forward strand.
TTGTTGGATTTAAAAAATGAGTCGATAAGAACAAAAATAATTCTACTTAACTGCTCAGCGGAGGGACTCACAGGCAGAAGAATCCATCTTTCACTATATTTTTGCATGTCAGAAATATATTCAGATTTATCGCCATTCCAAATTGAAATTGAGTGATCAAAAGAGTCGATGAGGTCTTTGATATAACTTTTCATAAGACCAAAGTCATAAACCATATGACCATTATCAAGAAAATTAGATTCTAAAAAAATTTCAGTTTTATAGGAGTGTCCGTGAATAGATTCGCGACATCGTCGAGATGTGCATTTTCTAACAATATGTGCATTTTCAAATTTAAAAAGTTTTCTAATAATCATTTGTGAAACTCCCTCTCAAATGCCTAATTCTACTAGAATTAAATAATTAGAGATTTAAGGGGAATTCCATTTTTAAAAACCTAAAAAACTTTCTAGCTCAATAGTTCTCTTTTTTGTAACTTCAACAATATTTTCGAGGAGAATAATTTGCCAAATTGTTCCACTGCGATTGTAATAATTTTGCAGATATTTGATTTTTTTGTCTCGAAAATCGATCCAAGCTTTTTGGGAAACATCTAAAAGTTTCTGTTGCCTCTCAGGCAATCTGCTTGAAAGTTTTTGAGAAACGGTATTTAAGTAGCTGTCCCAAAGCTTTAAAGTTTCACGACCACAATCAACAATTCCAGAGGTTGAACCATCTCTATTTACACAGGCATTTGAAACAGTATCAATGGGATGACTTTTCAGATTCCCAAAAAGAAACAGAGCTTTTCCTGTTTCAGAATCTAGAAAAAAACTACCCTCTTTTGAGTCAAAAACAAAACTACCTTTTCGACCACTTTTCCAATTTAAAACCTCTTTTTTGGATAGTTCCCCAAAGTTGTAATTTGTAGAAAAGTCCAAAACTTCACCATCAACTTGAATGACTACAAAATTAGGATTGTTTGTAGATTTAAAAATTGCCTCTTTCTGTAAATCCCAAGAGAAAAGAGATATAGGCAAAAAAATTAAAAATACTATAAACATTTAACCAAACATGTTCCATTGCAGAACAGTATCATCTGGAATTTCAGAAAGTGCCTCTTTGCCGATGAGGTCATCTATAAATTTTGGTGAAATTCCATGTGCAGGTCTTTTGAAGGTCAAATCTTCTCGGAAAACTTTTGCTCCTTTCTCAATTTTTCTATTTGCAACAAGGCTTCTTCGTGCATTGATTCTTGCAGGTTCTTCATACGAAAGAGCCTCTACTTTTGAACTTCCAAGAAGCTGAAATCTTTTCTCCATATTTTCTCGGAAAAGTTTTAAATCTTTCCAATCCATCGCATGATAATGATCATTCCCTTGCAGAGTTTTGTCATGAGTGAAATGTTTTTCAAGAATTACACTACCAAGAATTGTTGCAACTTCAAGAGTTGTCATATCTTTTGGAAGAGTGTGATCGGAATATCCAATTGGAGTATCAGGAAAAGCTTTTTTGAGTCCAGAAATCATACCTAAATTTGCATTTTCATCAGGTGTTGGATAGTTTAAAACACAGTGTAAAAGTGCATAAGGCACATTAAACTCTTCAATCCACTTTATAGCTTCATGAATTTCACTCAAATCACTAGCACCAGTTGAAAGAATTATCGGTTTTCCAAGTTTTGCAATATGTTGAATAAAAGGTTTATTTGTCAAATCACTTGATGAAATCTTAAAAACAGGCTGTAACTCATTTAAAAAATTTGCGGATTCAATATCAAATGGTGTTGAAAGAAACTCTATACCGACCTCATCGCAATATTTTTTGAGTTCGATAAATTCATCTTTCCAAAATTTATCATGTTTCTGAAAAAGCTCAAATTGTGATTTTGTTGGCTCTTTTGTTGTGTCCCAATATGCAGGAGAGTCTTTTGATGCAATTGTATTTGCTTTATAAGTTTGAAACTTAATCGCATCAGCTCCACCCTCTTTTGCTTCTCGAACAAGTCGTTTTGCTGTCTCCATGCTTCCCTCGTGATTTACACCAGCTTCAGCAATAACATAAGGGGAAGTGATTTCTACACTTCCGCTCTTAAAGTTTTTAAAGACTTCTAAAATATCTCTCATGTTTTTTCCTAAAAATTTTTAAACATGATCCTAACATTTCCGAAAAAATTATTCTAGAAGTTCAAGATATTCAGCACTCAATTTACCCCAAACATTTGACGGAGCAGACTCACTACTATTTTTAAAACTCTCTTTTGCTTTCTCAATTTCATTTAAAGTTTGGTAAGCAATTCCAAGTTCGTAATATCCACGAGCAATCTCATTTTCCTGCAAACTTGACTTACGATTTAAAAGTCGTGTTGCAACATCAACAGTCTCTTGTATTTTATTCTGCTCTTTTAGAGAAGCGATAAGAAGAAATTCAATATCTGGAGACTCCACAAAACTTGCCAGTTTCTCCTGAATTTCAATAACTTTGTATCCGTATTTCTCAATCAACATTAAATCTCGCCGTTTTTTTCCAATTGCAACAGCTCTTTTAAATGGTTGTAAATTTCTGTATGTGTCTTTAAAAATTGTTTCTAGCTTTTGAGCAGTCTCTAAAACTTCATCTTCCATTCTCAAAATATCAAAAGATTGGAAACGATCATAATAAATATCGATGTATTTATCACTTTTATCTGCTTTCATCAAATTCAAGACCTCATCGCTAACATCTAAAAACTCTTTATAACGACCAGTTTTGTAGAGAATTTGAGAATATTTATAAGTCCATTCAAGTGTATCTTTGCCAAGTTTCACATTCCGCAATGAAATATCTTCGCCAAGCCGATATTTTCCAGTTTTAACAGAACAGTCGTAAAGTTTATAATCTTCAGTTTCAGGCAAAATTAAATCGTATTTATTTACAAGCTCGATTGATTCTTCACATTTATTATCTCGCAGTTTTTCAACTGAAAGATTTTCCGCAGAACTTTTGATAATTCGCTCAACATCTGGATATGTTTTTTTAGCAGTTAGCATCTCGTTTTCAATACGGAGAACCATTTGAAATTCACCAGTGTCGTGAAGCAAGAGACCTTTTTCATAAATTGCCTGTTTCCCAATTTCTGATTGCAATCCGTATCTTTTTATAAGTTTATTGTGATTTGCAAAAACTTTTGTTTGATTTGTCTCATCTCGACGGAAAAGCAATTTATCCCGATTTTGTCGCACAAGTGTGTCAAACATTCCATAATTGTAAAAATCTAAATATCGCGAATATTCATCAAAAGCCTCTTCAACTTCTCCCGCCATATCAAGCCAAAGAGCAAAATCTTTCAGCATAGGTTCGTAATTATCAATTTGTCGATAATCTTTTCCGTCAAGCAAAATTCTCATAATATTTGAAGATGTTTCAAACTGTTTAAAATATGCTAATTCCGTAGCAATCTTATAGCTTTTTCTAATATCTCTCTGATAAAAAGATGGATTTCCAACAACAATTTTTTGAAAAAATCCCGCTCCCTCTTCACCTTTTAAATCTTTCAAGTAGAATTTTCCAAGTCGGTAAGAAGCTTGAGTTGCGATCTCTAAATCTTTCGTATTAAAAAGAGCCTGTTTGTAAAGTCGAACACCATATCGCTCTTTTCCGACCTGTATCCGATCATCGCCATAATAGACAAATCCCATATTTCGATATTCGCTATCTTTGTGTTCATTAAATAGTCTTTCAAAATAGTATTTTGCATGAGAGAGAAGACCTAGTCGGCTATGAACATATCCAGCATACATAAGAACTTCAGGAACAGCTACATCTGCGGAGAAATTTCGTAAAAAATCTTTTGAGATATTGACAATTTTATTGTAGGCACGAAGTTTAAAAAGAGAACGAATTTGGTAAAGAACAATTTCCGCTTTAAAAAGGGTATTCGGATAAGTCTTTAAAAGTTTGTTTGCCAAATCGATAGTTCGCCGATAACTTCCATCATTATAGTCTTCCCGCAACTCCATATAAAGCTCCATATCATCAGAACTACCTTCAGGAATTGGCTGACCATTTATATCCAAAGCACCGATAAAAGGAACTTTATGATATTTTAAGTCGATTGGGAAATTTATTGTTTTTGGATTATATAAATTTTTTCCTGCAATAAATGGCGGTTTTGCTGTTTTAAATCCAATTATTAGCCAATGTTTAGCAAATTCAACATCTTTTCTTGGTGTAAAAGCTTCTATATTGATGAGGTCATGATCTGAAGAGTATAAAACTGAATTATATCTTGGTTCAATTTTTACAATTGTGTTTTTTCCATTTTCAGAAACTCTCACATCAAAAAAAGAGTTACTAAAACTCTTTAAATTTTTTCCGTAGATTTTAGAGAACTCGCACTTAACAACAGATATTTGCTCAAAATCATTCAGACTTTTTTGGCAATTTACGGGTTCGGGACTACGAAGATTTAGAGTTGAAAATTTCTCTTCACCTTCCCGTCCCTCTCGTATTTCAATCTCAACCGAAAGAAGTGAAGAGAGAAACAGAACAGTTATTAAAAAAATTTTTTTCATAAAAAAGCCTCTTTATTAGAATCCTAAAATTTTAACAAAATTGAGTTTTCTTTTTTTTTCACTTAAAGAAACATTCAGAGTTTTGTTAGAATATTAAAAAAATGGAGAAAAAATGAATCATCCACAAATGCCACAACCTGCTTTTTACATGTTTAAATGTATGCAATCATCACCACCAAATATGCCAAAACCGAGTTGTGTTCGACAAGATACTGCGGATCATTTTCAATATCTTGCACAGAAATTGATGCAAAAAGGGATTATTGGAACAGTTCAACCGATTCAAACAAGTTGTTTAGGTCGATGCCAACTTGGGCCAGTTATGCTTGTAGAACCGGGACATTTTATGTACACGGCTGTTGATAAAGGTGCGATTGATAGAATTATTGATGAACACATTATTGGCGGAAATCCAGTTGAGGAACTTTTAATTAGAGATGAATTTTGGGGAGAGGCAATTCCACCTTCAAAGTTGGCTAGATAATGTTAATTGAGATGTTTCACAGCAAAATTCACCGAGCAACTGTAACGGGTGCAGACCTTCATTACGAAGGTTCTATCTCAATTGATGCTGAACTTCTGGAATTATCAAATATTCGAGTTGGACAGAGAGTTGAGATTTGGAATATAAATAACGGTGAAAGATTTTCAACTTATGCAATTCTTGGCGAACGGGGAAAACGGGAAATCACTCTTAACGGGGCTGCTTCTCGGAAAGTTCATCAGGGAGATAAAATTATCATTGTTACTTATGCACAATACAGTGAAGAAGATTTGGAAAATTACAAACCGACTGTTCTTTTACTTGACGATGATAATAATGTGCAAAAGATAAAAAGAGAGGTTTAAATCTTGTTTGAGAGATACAGACGAGTTAGAATTAATTCTAATTTGCGGAATCTTGTTCAGGAAAATCATTTACGAATTGACGATTTTATCTATCCGCTTTTTATCAAATTTGGTGAGAATTTTAAAGTGGAAATTGAGTCAATGCCAGATGTTTTTCAACTCTCGATCGATCGTGCTATCGATGAGGTCGGCGAACTCAAAAAACTTGGTTTAAAATCATTTCTACTTTTTGGAATTCCTGAAACAAAAGATAGTGTTGGGAGTGATGCTGTTTGTGATAGCGGAATAATTGCAAATGCGGTTCGGGAGCTTAAAAAAGCTCACCCCGACACTTTTATTGTTACCGATTTGTGTTTTTGCGAATATACTGATCACGGACATTGCGGAATTCTTGATGAAAAAGAGACTGTTGATAATGAGAGAACTTTAGAACTTTCAGCTCAACAAGTTCTTGTTCATGCTCGAGCTGGTGTGGATATGATTGCTCCGTCTGGAATGATGGACGGAATCATTCCCGTTTTACGAAAAACTCTTGACGAAAACGGATTTCACAATCTTCCAATCATGAGTTATTCAACAAAATTCAGTAGTGGATATTATGGTCCATTCCGAGATGTTGCAGAAAGCACTCCATCTTTTGGCGACCGACGAACTTATCAAATGAATCCAGCAAATCGTCGCGAGGCAATTGCGGAATCTATCGAAGATGATAAAAGCGGTGCTGATATTTTGATGGTGAAACCTGCTCTTGCTTATCTTGATATTGTGCGAGATATTCGGGAACGAACTCTAAAACCTCTTGCTGTTTATAATGTAAGTGGAGAATACTCTATGTTGAAATTTGCGGGAAAATCGAACCTCATCGATTACGAACGAGTTTTAATTGAGACAATGATTGGTTTCAAACGAGCTGGAGCTGACATCATAATCTCTTACCATGCACCAGAAATTGCAAAACTCCTAAAATAACTTTTTCCTCTCAACGAGGGGGAAATTTCCAATACCTTAGATATAATTTATAATAACAATTTATA
>AKKQ01000060.1 GCA_000276965.1 Thiovulum sp. ES
ATTGACAAGACAAATATCACCTTTATTTAATTCCATCACCAACTGCTCCATCTTCGATAGGGTCTTGACGACTCCCTTCAGCAACTCTTTTTAAAAGAGTAATTCTTTTTTCATGCTCAATTTGAGCTAAGAATTTTTCAAACTGCTCTTTTAATCCAATTGGCACAAAATAACCCATATCAACTTTTTTCCGTCCATCGATAATTTGAAGGATTTCATTGTTTTTAAAGAAACTTTCACTTTTTCGTAAATCTGCCATTTTCACCGAAACCATTCTTACAAATACTTTAGTAAAATAAATTTAGATATTTTATCAAATAATCACTCTTTTGTTTCTAGTTCGATGAAGTTTTCAAAAAGCACAAATCCACCTTTTAGAGCTTGACCCCGAAAATGTCCAATTATGTCCCGATCTGAAATAGAAGTTTGATTTGCTAATCCCGTTTCAATTTCAGCAATATTTGGATTTTGGAAACCTCTTTTGTCTTTGAAAATTTGAGACTCTTTTTCATAAATAATTTCAGGAATTTCTAACGGAATTGGAGAAGCTATGATTTTCAAAATATCCATTCCAAACGGTGGAACAACTTCAATTCTTTCAAGTTGTCGTTTCCGATTTGGGAAAAGTCGATTGTTGTCTATTCGAGTTGGAAAAAGAAAAGTTGTCTCATCACGATTATTTATATCGACGATGTAAATATACATTTCACTCTCAAATTTATGCCAAAAAGTGATTTCTAAAGCTTCTCCTTTTTGGTATTTTCGTTTTGCAGAACTTATCTGAACTCGTTTGTCTCGCACCGAAATATCAGCAATTTTATGAATTTCATCTTTTTTAGAAGTTCTGAAAAATAGAAATAGAATTCCAAAACCAAAAACTCCGAGAAGAATAAAAATGTAGTTTTGGAATTTCTCTAAAATCGAAACACGACTACCTAATTTTGAAATATCTGAAGAGATTGCACCGATTGAGATTTCCAAATTATCTATTTTTTGATTTTGCTCTTTTTGGAGATTTTCTAAATCAAGTTGAAAACTTTCGGATATTTTCTCAATTTTAATATTTAGAACACGAAAATTTGAAGATATTTTTTTGAGAATAGAATTTTGAATTTCAGAAATATTTGGAAAGTTTTTTAACTCATTTTGTAAATTGGAAATTCGTTTTTGCACCTCATCGCTATTTAGATTTTGTTCAAGATTTGTCAAATTATTTTGTAAAATAGAAATTCTGTTTTCTAGTTCTCTCTTTTGAAAACCATTTTTCTCTTCTAAAAACTCAATTTTTGAAAATAGCTTTTCGATTTTTTGCAAAGTTTCCGAATCAACTTTTTGTAAATTGTCTGCTTTTTCAACTCCAATTTGACAAACTCCATAAAATTGAAATTTCCCATTTTTAAATCCTGATGATAAAACCAGTTCAACTGAAACAACACTTGACGATGAGGTCGAAATTTTTGATGAAGCATCTATTGTAACTTCACCATTTTTCAAACTTCTCTTGTCGTAAAACGACGATTCTAGTTTTGTTTCACTTTTCAAACTTGCCGATTTTTTAGCATTCAGAATTGCCTCTGCTTCATTTTTTCCAGAACCAGAACATTGATAGAGTTCATTCCCGAAAACTAATTTGGAAAGTAGAAAGATAGCTAGAAATTTTCTCACTTAAAAAGCCTTTTTTGTTTTTCACATTTTAGACTTTTTGTCTTAATTTAAAAAACAAGTTTTTGCTAAAATGACATGTTATAGGAAACTCTACTGTTTCCAACATTTTAGGAGAAAGATTTGACAAAAGAACAACTCCAATCAATGTTCAAAGACAATTGCGGTTTTGGACTTATTGCTGATATAAAAAATAGACCTTCACATAAAACACTTGAAAATGCAATTACTGCACTTGAAAGAATGATGCACAGAGGTGCAGTTGCAGCCGACGGAAAAAGTGGTGATGGTAGCGGATTATTACTCTCTATGCCAACTGAATTTATGGAAAAAGTTACTCGAGAAGCTGGAGTTGATTTACCTCATCAATATGCTGTTGCTATGATTTTTTCAAAAGATGTGAATAAAATTGAGCGATTTAGTGAAATTTGTGAAAACAATGACTTAAAAGTAATTTATACAAGAGATGTGCCAATTGATAAGAGTGTTTTGGGGGAACAAGCAGTTGAATCATTGCCACAAATCAAACAACTTTTTGTTGTTCCAGACTCAATTATGGCAACAAAAAGATTTGAGGCAATGCAATACATTGTTAGAAGAGATATTGAAAAAGAGTCCCTCGAAGATAGAAATTTTTACATCTCATCTTTTTCTGATAAAACAATCTCTTATAAAGGGTTGGTTATGCCAACTCACATTAAAGAGTTTTACAAAGATTTAAGCAGTAAAGATTTTAAAATCTCATTTTCACTTTTCCACCAAAGATTTTCAACAAATACTTTGCCAGAGTGGAGACTGGCACAACCATTCCGAAATATTGCACACAATGGTGAAATAAATTCTGTAACAGCAAATCGAAACAATGTGGCTGTAAAAACAGAAAATATTAAAAGTGCAGTTTTTAGCGATGAAGAGTTGCAAAGAATTTTCCCAGTTATTCAAGGTGGTGGATCGGATTCTGCTTCGCTTGATAATTTCTTTGAATTTCTAATTGCAAATGGAATGGATTTCTTTAAAGCAGTTCGTGCAATTATTCCTGCTCCGTGGCAAAATGCACCATACATTGATGCTGAAATGAGAGCTTACTACGAATACAAAAGTGTATCTTATGAAGCTTGGGACGGACCTGCTGCTGTAAGTTTGACAGACGGACGATATATCGCGACTGTTCTCGACCGAAATGGACTTCGACCTGCAAAATATACAATTACAAAAGATGGAATGCTTCTTGTCTCTTCAGAATACGGAGTTGTTGATATTGAAGACGAAAATATTTTAGAGCGAGGTCGATTACAGAGTGGTCAAATGATTGGGCTTGATCTGAAATTTGGTCGAGTTCTTAAAAATGGTGAAATCAACGACTATCTTAAAAATTCTAAGAATTATATGGATTGGGCAAACGATAGCATGGTTTATATTCAGGAACATGTTGAAGAGCCACATTGTAAAGTGAATGAGTGTGCGGACGAACTCCACGAAAAACAGAGATATTTTAATATCACACACGAAGTAGTTGAGCAAGTTATTGAACCGATGGTAGTTGATGGAAAAGAGGCAGTTGGTTCAATGGGTGATGATACTCCACTTGCACCATTTTCAGACCAAAACAGAAATTTTTCAGACTATTTCCGACAAAAATTTGCACAGGTAACAAATCCACCAATTGATCCAATTCGTGAAAAAGTTGTTATGAGTTTAAATATTGGATTTGGTCAAGTTACAAATGTGCTTGAAGAGACTCCAGAAAATGCGAAAAGAATCAAATCGACTTCTCCAATTATGACAAAAGAGAAATTGGAAGTTCTTTTAACATTTGGAGATGAAAATCACCCAAGATTTGATTCAATTTACAAAAACAGAATTTACCCAACATTGATGAAAACATCTTTACAAGATTCGTTGAATTTGCTTGTTGATGAAATTATTAACGATGTGATTGAAAATGGAATTCGGGTTGTTGTTCTTTCTGATAAAGATGTGAGTCGGGAATATCCAGTTATTCCAATGTTACTTGTTGTTGGGCGACTTCACCAAAGACTTTTACAGGAGAAATTACAGCATAAAGTTTCGATTGTGGCAATTACAGGAGAGGTTTTTGATTCTCATTCTTCGGCGACACTAATTGCATATGGTGTTACAGCAATTTATCCATATCTTCTTTTCTCATCAGTTTATGAAAAAATCAAGACCTCATCGCTATCTGATTGCCGAGAAGCATTTAAATCGGTAAAAGGTGCAATTAATGCGGGACTTTTAAAAATTATGTCAAAAATGGGGATTTCAACAATTGCTTCTTACAGAAATTCATCACTCTTTGATATTATTGGATTGAACGATGAGGTCGCAAAAGAGTGTTTCCCTGATTCTTCAAATCTTATTGGCGGTCTCACTTATTCCGACTTAGAAGATCGTGTTCGTAAAGCTCATGCGGAAGCTTTCCAAATTTCTGGTTTTAAATCTATTTTCCCTCTTGAAATTGGTGGTTTCTACAAATTCCAACACGGAAAAGAGTATCACGATTATTCACCTGCGATTATTCACTCAATTCACAAAGGGGCTGACGGAAAAGGCTACGACGATTTACGAAACCTCCTTTACAACCGAGAACGAAAATTTATCCGTGATTTCTTTGAATTAAATTCTGATAGAAACTCAATTGATATTTCAGAAGTTGAAAGCAAAGAAGATATTTTCAGAAGATTTGCATCAGCAGCAATGAGTCTTGGATCAATTTCTCCAGAAGCACATGAAGCTCTTGCAGAAGCTATGAACACAATTGGCGGACAAAGTAACTCTGGTGAAGGTGGAGAATCTAAGCATAGATTTAAAACAGTCAAAAACTCAAAAATCAAGCAAGTTGCTTCTGGTAGATTTGGTGTAACACCAGCATATTTAAGAAGTGCTGAAGAGATTCAAATTAAAGTAGCACAAGGTGCAAAACCTGGTGAAGGTGGGCAACTTCCAGGGCATAAAGTTACGAACCTCATCGCTGAATTACGATATACAATTCCGGGCGTAACACTGATTTCTCCTCCTCCGCACCACGATATTTACTCAATTGAAGATTTAGCACAGCTTATTTACGATTTAAAACAGGTAAATCCTGAAGCACGAATTGCTGTAAAACTTGTTTCTACTTCTGGTGTTGGAACAATTGCTAGTGGTGTCGCAAAAGCTTATGCCGACAAAATTATTATTTCTGGTGCTGATGGTGGAACTGGTGCTGCTCCTTTAACTTCTATCAAATTTGCAGGAAACCCTTGGGAAATTGGACTTGCTGAAGCTCACAACTCACTAAAAGCAAACGGACTCCGAGAGCTTGTTGAAGTTCAAACAGATGGTGGTTTAAAAACTGGTCTTGATGTTGTAAAAGCTGCGATGCTTGGTGCTGAAAGTTTTGCTTTTGGAACTTCTCTCCTTACAATTCTTGGTTGTAAATTACTCCGAGTTTGTCATTTAAATAAATGTCCTGTTGGTATCGCGACTCAAGACGAAACTCTCCGAAATGAATATTATGTTGGAACTGTTGAAAAAGTAATTTCGTATTTCAACTTTATTGCTGACGATGTTCGGGAAATTCTTGCAAAACTCGGATACAAAAATATTCAAGATATTATCGGGCGAAGCGACTTATTAAAAGTTATCGACCATGAGTTTGCGAAAAAATTCGATTTCTCAAATATTCTTTTAAAACTTGATGGAATTGATACTTGCCAACAAAAACATAATGAACCTTTTGATCCAAACCATTTTGAAAAAAATATCGTTTCTAAAATTGCAAACACAATTAAAAATCCAAATGAGAATGTTGTCATTTCTGCGGAAATCCAAAACTTAAATCGAAGCTTTGGAGCTAGAATTTCTGGTGAAATCGCAAAATATTATGGCGATAAAGGTCTCAAAGAGGACTCTATCAAAATAAAATTGAGCGGAACAGCTGGACAATCTCTCGGTGCATTCCTTTCAAATGGTGTTTCTATCTATCTTAACGGTGTGGCAAATGACTATGTCGGAAAAGGTATGAGTGGCGGAAAAATTATTATTTCGTCTGGACTTCAAGGTGGAAAATATTCGGCTCTTGGAAACACTTGTCTTTACGGTGCGACTGGTGGAAAACTTTATGCTTCTGGTTCAGCAGGTGAAAGATTTGGTGTCCGAAACTCTGGAACTATCTCAGTTGTTGAAGGAACTGGAGACCATGCTTGCGAATATATGACTGGTGGAATTGTTTGTATTCTTGGAAAAACTGGACTTAATTTCGGTGCGGGAATGACAGGCGGAATCGCTTTCATTTATGACAAAAGTCGAACTTTTATCGAACATATGAACCAAGAGTTGATTCAGGCTATTAGAATTGACACGGACGAAACAAACGAGGCTCGACACTATCTCAAAAGACTTTTAAAAGACTACTACAATGAAACTGGTAGCCGACAAGCAAAAGAGATTCTTGATCACTTCAGAATTGAAATTAGAAATTTCTGGCTTGTGCAACCAAAAAACATGAAAAAGCTTTCACTCAATCCTGACGACGGAGACTAAAAAACGGGGACACTCGTCCCCAAAATTCAAAAGGAGAAAAATGGAAGCAAGAACAAGTAAACTTTTAGAATATTTAGAAACTGATTCTATAAATAAAATTCCTGTTTATCAAAGAAATTATAGTTGGAAAAAAGAGCAATGCGAACAACTATTTAATGACATTTTACATGCAGGAGAAAATGAGAATATAGAACTCCATTTTATAGGTTCAGTCATTATTGTTAAAGGAGGCGATGGAATAGATACAATTCATTCAGTTGTTGATGGTCAGCAGAGAATTACAACAACTACATTACTTTTAAAAGCAATATTTGACCATGAAACAAGTGATGATTTTGTACAAGGTTTTGTAGAACCATCTTTGTTAAAAAAAACTAGACGAGGAAATAAAAATAAACTTGTTTTAAACAAAAATGATAATTCTGCATTAATAAAAATCTTAAATAATCAAAACGAATTTTTAGAAAATGATAAAAAGACAAAAGTATTTAAAAACTATCAAATTTTCAAAAATTTACTTAATCTTAAAAAACCAGATTTTGAAATATTAGAAAAGGGTCTTAAAAAACTGATGGTTGTTGTTATAACCCTTCAGCAAAATGAAAATCCTCAACTTATTTTTGAAGCTCTCAATTCCACGGGTATGAAATTAACTCAAGCAGATTTAATTAGAAATCATCTTTTAATGAGAGAAGTTGAAAGACAAAATGAACTTTATGAAAAATATTGGTATCAGATTGAACAAAATCTTACAAATGATCATATTGAAAGTTTTGCAAAAAGTTTTTTAATTATTAAACTTTCTGAATTAATCAAAGAGACGGAAATTTATTCACATTTTAAAACATACATTGAAAAAAATAAATTGTCTTCTGAAGAAGCATTACAAGAACTTCTTTTTTACTCCAAAGAGTATCAAAAATTTATGTTTAAAATTAATTTCAAAGATGATGATCTTAAATTAGCAATAGAGAGAATAATGGCAACAGGAAAAGAAGTCTTTGTTACTATTATGCTTGAATTGTGTGCAAAATTTGAAAGAGATGAAATCAGCAAAAATGATGTTTTAAAAGTTCTAGCACTTCTTGAAAATTATTTGATTCGTCATGCAATTCTTAGATTTAGTTCTAATGCTTACAATAAATTTGTTCCAACGATAATTAAGAATCTTGATTCTTATGAGAAATTTGAGAGAAAACTTGTGGGATTGCAAGGTAAGAATTTAGTTTTTGTGCCTGATAGAGTTTTGAGAAATGAACTTAAAAATGCTGATATTTACAACACAAAACATTTAGCAAAAACTATTCTCTATAGAATTGAACAAACACTTTCAAAAGAAGTTGTAAAAGATGATGTAAATGTTGAGCATATTTTTCCTCAAACGGTCTCTACCAAATGGAAAAAAGCTCTTCCAGAAGAGTGGAAAGAGATAAAAAATGACTATCTTCATTCAATTGGGAATTTGACTTTAACAGGACTTAATTCAGAACTTTCAAATAAAATTTTTTCTCAAAAAAAAGAAGTTTTTTTAGAATCTAATATTTCTTTAAATAAATATTTTAAAAATATTAGAAACTGGGATAAAGAAGAGATTGAAAAAAGAGCAGATGTTTTAACTTCAAACATTTTAGAAATTTGGAAAGAGCCTAAACTTTTAAATCAACTAGAAATAGAGAAAGAGTTTTTTCTTTCTGATCAAAGAGTTATAACAGGTCAAAGACCTGAAAGTTTTGAGATTTTTGAACAAGCCATTGATGTAAAAGATTGGAAAAATCTTTATATCTTAGCCGTAACTGAAATATATAACAAGTATGAAGAGAGTTTTAATAAACATATTGATAATAATGGTTTTAATAAAAATAGCAGAAGAAAAGTAAGTATTATTTCAAAAGATAAAGAAGAAATGAAAGAGTTTCAGGAAATAGAATATACTTTTTACCTAAATACTTATAAATTAAGCCCAAAACAGGCTCTTTCAAAACTTTCTGAAATAATTGAAGTTTTAAATATTGAAGATTTTTCTGACGATGATATTTTGATAACTTTAAAATAATTTTTTTATTCCTGCGAAAGCAGGAATCTTCAAATTTTACTTTCGTTCTAAAAGTTCTCGATTATTGTGAAATCTACCTCTTCCAACCCTGAAACAAGTTCAGGGATACAGGAAAAGAATTTATGCTGAATTTATTTCAGTGGAAAGCCCGTTCCAAAAGGGACGGTATTAAACTTTAAATCGCAGAATTTAACAAAAAAAGAACAAAAACTATAAGTCACGGACACAGACGGCAAAGCTATTGTTCGTAGGAAGCTCTGTCCTTTAGGGCGGAGTTCTTCACTTAAACTAAGAGTTAAAAAAAGGCAAAATTTTGAAAAGAATTTTGGAAACTTATATTTTTTGCCGACTGAACTTGGAAAAATGACGGGACAAACTGGAGCGGAAATCAATTTTTTTTTTAGAAAAAAAGGTTTTCAGTTTCGAGATGAAAAAGAAGTTTGGCGATCGACCTCATCGGGAAAAGAGTTCTGTTTGGAAATTGGAAATAAATTAAATCAACTGAAGTTGCAAATTTCAACAATTCTCTGATTTTTACTCCTGCAAAAGCAGAAAGCTTTTTTTGTTTAAAAAATAGTTTTTTTGATATAATCAAAAAATATTGATTTTATAAGGAAAATGTTATGTCAGAAGAGATTAAAGAGAATTTAGAAAACGGAAAAAGTGAAGATTTCAAAAAAGGTTTTGAAGAGGGCTTTCACAAAGGTGTTGTTCAGGGATACATAAAAGGACACACAGATGCAAATGAGGAACATGAGAGAGAATTGAATAAAAGTCGAAACTTTCTACAAAAAATTGTTGCGGAAGTTGTGAATTATTTCAAAAATGCGAAGATAAAATCGTCGTTAAAAAACTTATTAAAAGCGATTAAGTCGATGTTTGGTTCGTTACCAGAGCTTCTAACTCTACCTAAAGCAGAGCTAGAAAACATGTTAGCTGTTGAAAAAGCTAAGGTTCAAACTATTTAACTAGTTTAGCACCAATTTCTTGAAAAGATTCAATTGTTTTCTCGTCAAGAGCATCAATTAATTTCACTTTTTCTGGGTCAGTAATACCGATGATTTTTTTCCAGTTAGCAAGTTTTGGCATTCCGATATGAAGTTGTTTTTCATCTTCATCGATATACATGTATAGCGAACAAGGTGCGAAAATTCCTGCTTCTGGAACATCATTGAAAATTGCATTTGAGAATGGGAAATCACAAAGGCTATAAACCCAGTAAGCTGGATATTTAAAATCTTGTCCCGCAACATCATAAATATCAGAGATATTTTTGAAACCTGCTATCAAGTAACCTTTCTCCTCAAAATTCTCTTCAAACTCCTCTTGGAAAAGTTCAACCCAATATTCTAAATCATCTTCAGCAGTGCTTAAATCAATATCAACTGTAAAAGTCATCATTGGATTTTCTGGAAGAGTATCAAAGTAGATATTTTTTACAGAAGTCGATCCCATTGTGTCTCTAACATATTTGTCAAGTTCAGGGAACATTGAGACAAATTCTCTTCTCAATTTTTCGTCTTTTAAACCAACAATATCCGCCATAACTTCAGGTCGAAGGTGTCCAACATAAGTTGTGTTTTCTGTTTTTGTTTTGTAGATATGTAAGTTAAATGGAGTGAAACCACCAAGTGCAGGATATTTTTCAAGAAGCGTTCTGATTTTATCATTGTGAGCAATTGAGAAGAAACCGAGGTTATCTAATTTTGTAGAACCGAACATTTGAGCATAACCCATATTGATGTAAGGGTGCGGATCAGAAACAATAAAACCTTTTTCTGCTAGACCAGGAACAAGTGTTTTTTGGAAAGTTTCGTCAGCATTACCAGCTGTTCCCCAAAGTTCAGCACCAAGTTGTTTTGCTTCCGCAAATGAGAAAGATAATGCAGTAACAACTGAAGTTGCTAAAAACGCTTTTGATAATTTTGAAAACAAGAGAATACCCCCAATTTATTTTAATTCGACAAACTTTAAAGCATTTTTGCTTAGAATTAGCTTTTGTCATATTTTAAAAGGATTTCCATCTCTTTAAGACTTTATCAAATGGAGTGAGAAAACTCCTTGCTCAAGAACTCGTGAAATACCCACCACTTAAAAATCCTCTACGGATTTTTTAGAGAAACTTCGTTGGGACTGACCTAATTGCTAAAATTTCGCAATGAAAAAAATAAGAAAATATAAACCATATTCAAGATTATCTGATACTGAAAAAGAATTTATTTACAGATCATACGGT
>AKKQ01000061.1 GCA_000276965.1 Thiovulum sp. ES
CCTCATCGATATCCTTGACTGAAATAGAAATATCTTTTACGACACCAATTTCATTATCTTTTTTTGCAAAAACTTGAACTTTATACTCATTATCTAAATTATAATCTTTTGGATTTTCATAATCTGGTCGAACTTTAAAAGTTAATTCTCCGCTTGTTTTGTCAATATTGAAGAAATTTGAATCATCTCCGCCAACAATTGAAAAATTTGCATCTTGTGAAGCCGAGATTTTTCCAATTATAAAATCTGTCTCTTCTGATTTTGATGAATTGTGTTCATCAATTTCAAATGTCTCTGAAGAAACATCAAAAGTTTCATCATATCCAAAATAGTGAAACTCATGTTTGTTGTTCGCTCCTCCTGTTGCACTTTCAACAACAACATAGAGTTTTTCTGGAAGAGGATAAGCATTGTCAAACACTTCTTTATTCTCAAATCTACCATCTCCCATAGTAGCACCTTCTCTTTTCATGCTAACTTTAATGCTCTCATTCGCAATTTCTGAAGCATCAAGTTTAAGGTCCCAAGTTATAACTATATCTTTTAGGTCTTGCCCACTTAAATCTGTGAGAATATTTCCATCTCTTTTAAAAATAAATGAGTTAGATCGTCCCTCATTTTGTCCTCCATATTCATCAATGTAGAAGCTCAGCCACTCATTCCCATTTTCATCTTCTAACCTGAATTTAATCCAATCTGCATCACCATTTCCTGTGTATGTTTTAAACCTAATTTCTGTAACTTTGTCACCATATAGAGGATAGATTGCAAATTTTGATTTTAAGCGACCAAATTTATCATTTTCAGCTGGAGTTAATAGAACTTTTCCTTCATTGTCATCAAAAACATGTGGAGTATATGAACCAGAGACTTCCCAATTATCCAAGTTTTTCATGTCATCGACAATTCCATCTTCTTGATATTCCAGAGCATCTTTAATTTGGAGAGTTATATTTTTCTCAATTGTAAAGCCATCTACATCAGTTGCTTTTACACAAAGAGTTAATTCATCCATTGTTTCATAATTGACTTCTTTTAAAAGTTGTAAGTTTCCATAACCTGCTATTTGAAAGAAATCATCATTAACTCCACCACAAAGTTCCAAAGAGTAATCATTATTAGTGTCTGGGTCTGTAATTTTAAATTGAAAAATATCCTCTTCTATCTCTTGAGATTCTATTATTTCAGGTGTGCTTGTATAAATATCTGTTGGTGCTTCATTAACATCAATAACCTTAATCGTTATATCTTCTTCAGCAAAATAGCCAATACTAGAGAATCTAACAGTTAATGAGTACATATTTCGTTTCTCATAATCAAATTCACCATCTACAATTATTTTCCCTTTTTCATTAGGGTCTGTATAGAAAAGTCCATAATCGTCTTTAATAATTTCAAAAGTCTGAATCTCTTCATCATCAAAATCTGTAACATCTACATCAAAAGAGAGAGTTGAATCGTTTTCTGGAAGTGAAAACTCTGTTTTCATCAATTGCGGAATATATTCTCTTTCAAGAACAGAAATTTCTATATCTTCTTCAACACTATTTATACCATCAGAAATTTTAACTTGAACTGTGTATTGCCCAACATCACTTTGGGTCGGATAACCACTTATACTCAATCTTGGTACTGGAGTATATTTGTTTATGGTGCTAATATTTATCCCCAAATCTTCCGAAAAAATATAATCTATTCCAAAAAAACTTCCATCTTCATTTATTAAAAATGGTGTTCCAGCAAATAATGTATAATCAATTACTGTTTCTGCTTTAGAGTTTTTATATGAATATAATTCAGAATTTTCACCTATAAAATATAAAGTATCGTTATGTATATTTAAATTTTTATATCCATAAAAGCTAGAAGCTAACATTTCGACTTTTTCATCTGTATATATTTTATATAAATTTTTAAATCCAATGTTTTTATCTACAATATAAATATTATCATCGGAATCTAGTTCCACTTCCTGTAAGGCAAAAAAGGCAAAAAAAGTGCTTCCAATATTAATATCTGTAACAGTATTTCCATCATGAGATATTTTTTTAAGTCCAGTAGTCTGGGTATTATTAATAACTACAGTATATACATAATAAATATTTTTCTCAGAATCTAACTCTATATCTTCAATTGTAGAACCATCATTAGCAAAAATTTCATCAAATGTCTCTCTGTCTTTTGACATTGTCCATATTGAATTATCTGAAAGAAGAGCATAAAAATTTCCATCAGCATCAAACTCTAATTTTTTGACATAAACAAAATTTGATCCTGAGGCTTCTTGAAAATAAGTATCAAAGATTTTTATTGTCCCATCTGGCAAAAATTCGTAACTTGCCATATTTGCACCATCTCCGATATAGAAATTCCCATCGCTGTCTTGTTTAAAAAAATCTTTTTGATCAAAAATATTAGTATGCTTTCGTATTATTTCTTCTTTCCAAAAATATTCTGATGTAAACTCCTCAGCTTCTGCCCAACTTGGAATCGAATCATTTAATATTTCAATCTTTAAATCAACATGATCATTTGCGATCTCTAATAATTTATTGAAATCTTCGTTGTGATATAAAGAGTAACTAGTTGTTTCTAATCTTGGTCCAACATAGAAAAATTTCTTAGGAGTGTTAAAAACAACTTTTTTATTTCCTGCTGAAAAACTAAGATTAAAATCTTCAAAAGCATTTAATGGTGTGTAAGACAAGTCTGTAAATTGTGCAATTCCATTTTTTGCATTTATGCTGGTTGTTCCTAAAAGTTCTCCTTTTCCTTCAAGGTGAACAGTTATTTCTTTTTCATCAAAACTCATATTAATATCACCAGAAATGCTATTCAAAATTTCTACAAAAGGCTTAATTATGATTTGATGAAATGGATAAATCTCTTTTTCACCAACAACATAAATATAGAGTTGTTTTGTTGAAGATAATCCTGTTCCATCTGTTGCGGTAACATTTAACTCATAAATGCTATCACCATTTTTGTCTTTTCTGGAAATATATTCCAAACTTTGACTTGTTGAAAGAGAACCATTATTTTCAATTGTAAAAAACTGACTATCTGTTCCTGAAATTGAAAGTGTTAAATCTGTTGTTAAATCTGGGTCGGTTGCATTTACATCATAAAAAGAAGTTGTAATTCTTTCAGTCAAAGAAATTGTTTCATTTTCTTCAAAATGCAAAACTGGTGGATACTCTTTATCAAGAACGGTTATATCTACTGTTGATGTTGTTGAATCTATTCCGTCAGATACAGAAAAATCAATTGTGTGTGTTCCAATATCATTTTGAGTTGGAAAACCTTTAATGATATTTGGATGGTATGTTTTAACCGTTACAACTTGTTTTAAAGAGTGTTGGTAAAGAATATAGCTTCCATCGCTATCAATCTTTGAAATAATTCCTTCCGCAAGAACAAGCTTTTGTATTAATTCTCCATTTTTGTCAATTTTGACTACTTCCAAAAAATTTGTTTGATTATTTTTCATAAAAATATGAAGGTTTTCATTCCCATCAACTAGAACTTTATTAGAAGAGTCTAAATTAGGATAATTAGGAATGTCTGTTTCATAAATAATATTACCATTTCCGTCTCTTTTTGAAGCTGTGCCTAAACCATTTTCATCAAAATCATATGTATATATGTAATTTTTGACAACTACAAAATCACTTATTATTCTGTTCGCTTGAAAGTCAATAGTGAATAGTTCTGAATAAGTTGAATTAGGAAAACTTACAACCTTATAAACAGAATTGCCCTTATCATAAACTATCGAATATAATTCTTGTCCCCATTCATCAAAATCAATTCCTACTATGCTGATTAAGCTATCTTGACTATAACTTATTAAACTCGTAAAAATATTTTTGACTATCGATGAATTACCAGCTATATATAATTCTCCCTCTTCTGTTGCATCAAAATCTACTATTGGAGTATTAGAACTCCAATCATTATTTTCATAAACAAATAGACTTTGTACTCCATCATATTCTCCTAATGCATAAACTTCACCTGTAGTAGCAAATTCTTTAAATTCTTTTATAGATAAATTTGTATAATTTAGATACATTCCACCTAAGGAGTCAATTCCTAACATGAGTCGTTTTGTTGGTTGTGCTTCTGTTAATACAAAATTCTGATCATCATCTATATCTATTGAAGCCCAAGATGGTAAATTATCTGATGTAACTGTGAAATCTTTGTCTCCATCTGCATCAGAAATATTCAACTCGTAAAAGAGCTGTGTGTCGTGAAAAAGTGTTGAATTTGAATCTGTTCTTTCAACAACTGGAGCGGAATTTTCTGCAAATAAATTTGTTTGTGCAATCAAAAGCACAAAAAACAGCAAAATACGAAACATTTATTGTTCCTTAAATTTAATTTCTATACAATATTGTTCAAATTTGTTTTAAATAAAATCTGACGAATGTATTATATTTTGAAATTATTGTAGATTTGTGTTTTTTTATTTAGAACTTTGAAATTATAATTTAAATTAAGGTAATTTATGAAAGAAGAGAGGCTTGTTGAATTAAAAGATTTATCAGTAATTGTTGTAGATGACAATACCGATTTACTCCAAAGTTTAAAGAAAATTTTAGGGATATTTTTCAAAGAGGTATTTTCAGCAAAAAACGGAAAAGAAGGCTTAGATATTTTTAATAAAGAAAGAATAGACCTTGTTATAACAGATTATGTTATGCCTGTGATGTCGGGTTATGATCTTGTTAAGGAGATAAGAAAAGAGGATAAAAAAACCCCGATTGTTATTATGAGTAGCCATAGTGAAAAAGACAAACTACTAAATGCAATTCCTCTTGATCTAGTAAATTACCTTATTAAGCCTCTTGATTATTCAACAATTATTGAAACACTTATAAATTTTATAGAAAAAGCTGAAAAGCACAATCTTATAATTCAAAAATTGCCTTATGGATACAGCTACAATAAAAAAGCAAAAGAGCTTATTTATGCCGATGAGGTAATAACTCTTACAAAAAGTGAGAGAGACCTTTTGCATATTTTAGTTGAAAATATTGGAATTCCAATTTCGAGAGTTGAAATTTCACAAAAACTATCAACAGATGGAAAATACAGAACAGAACAGGCTGTAAAAAATATATTAATTAGACTTAAGTTAAAATTTAAAGAAAATGATATTATAAATACATCTGCAAAAGTTGGAGGTTATATCCTCGAAAAACCTTAAAATATTAATTATATTAATTACACTCTTCCAAACAACCATTTTTCCTGAAAGTTTGATTATAAATGATAATTTTAAAGAGGGGAGTTCTGAAAATTATTTACAGTATGTAAAAGATAGAAATTTTGAACTCGATGATGTTTTGAAAATGAAACTCGCTACACAAAAAGAATCTTTTTTAGGTTTTCAAAATGGTGTTTTTTGGACAAAATTTTCAATTAAAAATATCTCAAAAGAGAGTAAAAAATTTATAATTTATAATTTTCTTTCAGAAACTGACCTCATCGAAATATGGATATTTAGAAATGGTGTTTTTTATAAAAAAGAGAAAACAGGTCTTTCAGTTCCGCGAAATAAAACAACAAATTTTTACAGACTCTCTTTTGTTGAATTCACAATTTCTCCAAATGAAGAGATCGCTTTTATTTCAAAAATAAAAAACACCTTCATTTACAATTTGAATTGGGAAATTATAGATTCAAGTAAATTTCGCATTGAAGAGAGTTATAAGAAAATTATTTTAGGTTTTATCAGTGGTTTAGTAATTCTATTTGCTTTTGCAACATTTTTTCTATATTTTGCTTACAACGATAAAACATTTCTATTTATCTCCCTTTTCTCAATCTCAACACTCGTTTTTCATCTATCTTTTCAAGGTTTGATTTATATATTCGATTTCGGAATATCTTCAAAACAGTTGTCTATCATGATTTGGGCTTCCGCAATTCTTTGTAATCTTTTTCCTCTGTTGTATTCCTACTCCTTTTTTAACATTGGAAAAAAATATAAGCGAATCGCTTTATTACTAAAAATCTCCATAATATATTTTATTTCTATAATTCCAGTAACCATTTATGCAATCTATTATGAATTACCAATAATCTATTACTTGTCAAAATACTCTATTTTTATCTCTTTTTTAATAATGAATTTTCTATTCTTCACTGCAATTTTTATGTTTCTAAAAAAAGAGATTGGTTCAATATATTTTTTAATTGGTCAAGGTCTCGTTTCAATCTCTTTCTTCTTCTATAATTTAGCTCTTTTTCAACTTTTCCCCTACACTGAAAACTTGCAATTCTTAATGCCTATTGTTGGAATTATTTTTATTTTCACAACACTATATTCTCAATATGTCAAATTAAAATATGAGTTTAAAACAATAAGAGAGAAAAAAGATTTTCTTCTTCAACAGTCAAGATTTAGTGCCATGGGTCAAGCAATCGGTTCAATTTCTCATCAATGGAAAGAGCCTTTAAATACTCTTTCAATATCAATCTCTCTTTTAGAAGTCAGTTTTTTATACAAAAGAAAAGACTTTAAAAACTATTTTCAAGATGAAATTCCTATTTTAAAAAATAGCCTAGATTTAATGAATAAAACAATTGATGAATTTTCAACATATTACAGAGGCAAAGATGCACCAAAAAATTTTTCAACAACCGCAACAATAAATAATATAAAAAGTATTTTAAAGACAAAAATCACAACAACAAATACAGAAATTTTTGTTGAAAATAGAGTTGAATATATAGTTAGTTATGAGCATATTTTTTCAAATATTGTTCTTGTTCTCATCTCTAATTCTCTTGATGAATTTATAAATTTTAAGCTTGACAATATAGAGAATGAGAATTTTATCTCCATAAAAATTGAAAAAATTGAGAACAATTTTGTTTTTCACTATAAAGATAGCGCAGGAGGCATAAAATTGAATCCAGTTGAGAGAGTTTTTGAATATTTTGCAACGACCAAAAACACTGAAGGAATGGGTCTTCCAATCGCTAAAATGCTTATTGAAGATAGATTGAATGGAAAAATTAAAGTCTCAAATACAGATATTGGAGTCTATTTTTACATAAAATTTCCATTAAATTAAAAAGTAGTTGCCCAGCGAACAAATGGAATTGCTTCAACTGAAATTTTTTCAAAAACAGTCTCTTCTTCATAATCCATTGTAATTATGATAACTTTTTTGAGATTTATACTTTGGAAAGATGATAAATTTTTTTCCAAATGTTTATCGATTGTATCTTCATCAAGAAATGGTAAAAATAGATAACCGACCTCATCGTTAAAAAAATCAATATTCCGAAAAAACCGACCAACTTTTCCCCGTTTTCCAAATTCTGAAATTACAAGATTTTCAAAAAGACGACTGAAATTTTTTCTTTCCCGAATTGTTTGAAGAAGAGCAGAATCGAGAAGATAAAATTTATTACTATTGTATTTCTCGAATTCATCAATTACAAAAATATATCCAATCTCTAAAAGTTCTGAAAAATCACGATAAAAACGGTCTTTGGAAATTCTCCGTCTCTCTTTTAAAGAAGCATAAATATTTAATTTACTACGAGAAACACCAATATTATTTGCAATATCAGTCAAAATGTCAATTTGAAATTCAGAAAGTGCAAAATGGAGAATTCTGTCGTTTTGTCGAAAAATAAAATCAGTTGAACGAGCAAAAATTGGGAAACTTCCTGTTTCAGAAAAGTGCAAAAATGAGCTCTCAATACTCTCATAACTATTTCTGAATGATAAAAACTCTTCAAATGTTGGCGGAAAAAGTCTAAAACTTTGGAAATTCTCTAACTCTCTTTTTTTCCAAGAGATTACAATTTTTCTACCTTTTTTTGGCAAAACCAATTTTGAAATATCCAAATTATAAATTTCAAAAACAAAAATTGAGATTTCTCTATTTCGGCGAACATATTGCATGATTTTTGGAAAATCGACCTCATTTCTTAAATCAAAATAGAGGAAATCTTTTCCCTCAAGACTTTGTAAAACAAGAGTCGTTTTCCCACTTTGGGAGACTCCATGAATCTGAATGTCTCCCTTTTTTGGAAGTTGGAGTTGTCTTGGAGCTGTTTTAAAAAGCTCAAGTTCTCCTGCGGTAATAACTTCCATTTTTTTGTTTTATTCCCACTCGATTGTTGCAGGTGGTTTTGAACTTATGTCATAAACAACTCGATTAATTCCCTCGACTTCATTAATAATCCGTCGGCTGATTCTTTCAAGTAAATCGTGTGGTAAATGTGCAAAAGTTGCCGTCATTCCATCAGTCGATTCAATCGCACGAATTGCAACAGTGTTTTCATAAGTTCGATTATCGCCTTGAACACCGACACTGCTAACATTTAAAAGAACTGCGAATGATTGCCAAAGTGAATTGTAGAAACCAGCAGATTTGACCTCATCGAGAAGAATTGTGTCAGCTTTTCGGACTAAATCTAAACTAGGTTCATTGACTTCACCAAGAATTCGGATTGCAAGACCTGGACCTGGAAACGGTTGTCGATAAACAAGATTTTTTGGCAAACCAAGTTCCACACCAAGAAGTCGAACCTCATCTTTAAAAAGTTCTCGGAGAGGCTCAACAAGTTTTAAATTCATTTTTTCAGGAAGTCCGCCAACATTGTGGTGAGACTTGATAGTTTTGCTTGGACCTTTCACAGAAACAGATTCAATAACATCTGGGTAAAGAGTTCCTTGAGCTAAAAATTCAACACCTTCATGTTTTTTAGACTCTTCATCAAAAATCTCAATAAAAGTGTGTCCGATAATCTTTCGTTTTTGCTCAGGGTCTGTTACTCCCTCTAAAGCTTTTAAAAATCGTTCTCGACCATCGACAACAACAAGTGGAACTTTTAAAACTTCTTTAAAAGAGTATTCTACGGCTTCTCTTTCACCAGCTCGAAGTAATCCATTATCTACAAAAACAGGAATAAGTTGTTCGCCAATTGCTTCCCAAAGTAGGGCAGTCGTTACAGAAGAATCGACTCCGCCAGAAAGTGCAGAAATCACTTTACCTTTTCCGACCTGTTTTCGGATTTTTTCAATTTGCTCTTTGCTGAAATGTCCCATATTCCATTTTTCAGTAATTCCGCAAACTTTCTTTGCAAAATTTCGTAAAATTAAATATCCATCAACAGAGTGTTTTACTTCAGGGTGAAATTGGAGAGCATAGATTTTTTTCTCTTCATTTCCAATTCCAGCATACGGAGAATTATCAGTATAAGCGAGAGGTTGGAAGCCGTCAGGTAATCTTTCAACTCGGTCGCCATGACTCATCCATGCAACATTTCCAACATCACAACCCTCAAAAAGTGGCGATGAGGTCGTGTGAAAATATAATTCAGATTTTCCATATTCGTGTTTTATAGCTCTTTGAACTTCTCCACCAAAATCAACTGTAAGTCTTTGCATTCCGTAGCAAATTCCAAGAATTGGCAAATTTAAATCGTAAATTGCTTTATCAATGGAATAGCTGTTTTCAGAATAGACTGAAGCAGGACCACCGCTTAAAATAATACCTTTTGGATTTCGAGCTTTTATTTTTTCAATCTCTTCAAAGTAAGGAACAATTTCACAATAAACTTCTTCTTCTCGTAATCGTCTTGCAATTAGTTGTGTGTATTGACTACCAAAGTCAAGAACTACAATATCAGCTTTTTCCATTTTCTACCTCATTCCGCCAAGTGAATTACTTACAATATTCATTGCACTTTTTTTTTGTTCTTCTTTTGCCATTTTCAGTGCATCATTTACAACGGCAATTAGTAAAATTTTAAGTGAATCAAAATCATCTGAAAGAGATTCATCAATTGAAATATCAACAAATTCACCTTTTCCATTGATTGTTGCCTCAACCATTCCACCACCAGCTTTTGCTTTTAGTAGCTTTTCTTCAGCTTCTGCTTCACTCTCTTTTACTTTTTTTTGCATTTCAGTAAAAGCATTTTGAAACTCAGAGAGGTCTAAATCACCTAATTTTCCAAACATTTTAAATTCCAAATATTTTTTACAATTCTAACTTTTATTTAAGTATTTTAAACTTAGATAATTTGTTAGTTTAACAAGTCTATTAGAAAAAAGCATTTTAAGGTCTTAAGTATTTATCTAAATAGTTGCACTAAACAATAATATTTTATTAATATAAATGTCATGAACATACAATATTTATCTAAAATTAAAAAATGATTCTGATATAATTATTTTATGATAAAAATTGAGAAACTAA
>AKKQ01000062.1 GCA_000276965.1 Thiovulum sp. ES
TCCCAAAGTGATGTATTGATGTAATTGCATCATCTCCCCAAAAAGGGGAAAGAAGTTTGTAATTTTAAATTACATCATTCCTGGCATTCCACCCATATCAGGCATTGCAGGAGCAGAAGTTTCCTCTTTTGGAATTTCATGAATTGCTGCTTCAGTTGTTAATAAAAGACTAGAAACAGAAGTAGCATTTAAAAGCGCGACTCTTTCAACTTTTAGCGGATCAATGATTCCAGCTTCAAACATATCAACATATTCACCAGTTGCAGCATTAAAACCAAGATTTCCACTAGCTTTTTGAATCTCATTCACAACAACACCAGCTTCAAAACCAGCATTTTCAGAAATTTGTCGAAGTGGTGCATTGATAGCTCTCATGATTATTTCGTATCCGATTTTTTCATCACCAGAAAGTTCTAAATTCACTTTTTGACCAGCTCGAATAAGTGCAGAACCACCACCAATTACGATACCTTCATCAACAGCAGCTTTAGTCGCAGAAAGAGCATCATCAACTCGGTCTTTTTTCTCTTTCATCTCAGTTTCAGTAGCAGCACCAACTTTGATAACAGCAACACCACCAGAAAGTTTTGCAAGTCTCTCTTGTAGTTTTTCTTTGTCGTAGTCAGAAGTTGTATTTTCGATTTGAATTTTGATTTCAGAAATTCGACTTTTCACATCGACCTCATCACCAATTCCATCAACAATAGTTGTATTATCTTTATCGATAACAATTCGACCAGCTCGACCAAGATCACCAAGATTTGCACTTTCAAGAGTTCGTCCAGTCTCTTCAGAAATCACTGTTCCGCCTGTAAGAATTGCCATATCTCGCAACATCTCTTTTCGTCGATCACCAAAACCTGGAGCTTTCACCGCAGAAATATTTAAACTACCTCGTAGTCTATTTAGAACAAGAGTTGAAAGAGCTTCACCCTCAATATCTTCTGCAATAATTACAAGTGCTTTTCCACCTTGTTGAGTCTGCTCAAGAATTGGAAGAATATCTTTTAAATTTGTGATTTTGTATTCTGTTAAAAGAATCATCGGACTTTCATATTCTGCAATCATCTTTTCTGTGTTTGTTACAAAATATGGAGAAAGGTAACCTCGGTCAAATTGCATTCCCTCAACAGTTATCAATTCGTCATCAATTCCTTTCGCTTCTTCAACAGTGATAACACCATCTTTTCCAACTTTCTCCATTGCTTCCGCGATGAGGTTTCCAATATTTTTATCAGAATTTGCTGAAATTGTCGCTACTTGTTCAATTGATTTTTGGTCTGTAACTTCTCTTGAAATCGCTTTTAACTCTTTGATAATTTCAGCAGTTGCTTTGTCCATTCCTCTTTTTACTTCAATTGGGTTTGCTCCAGCTGTAACATTTCGGAGTCCCTCTTTGAAAATAGAGTGAGCTAAAACTGTTGCTGTTGTTGTTCCGTCTCCAGCTTCGTCTGCTGTATTTGATGCAACTTCTTTTACAAGTTGTGCACCCATATTTTCTAATTTATCTTCAAGTTCAATTTCTCGAGCAACTGAAACACCATCTTTTGTAATGCTTGGTGCACCAAAACTTTTCTCAATTAAAACATTTCGTCCTCTTGGTCCCATTGTAACTTTTACAGCATTCGCTAATTTTGTTACACCGTCAAATAATTTTTGTCTTGCATCGTTGCTAAAATGAATATCTTTTGCCATGTTTTCTCCTTACTTTTTAATTACACCTAAAATATCTTCTGTTTTTAAAACGATGAAATCTTCACCGTCAAGAACCAAATCGACTGCACCATATTTACTGAAAACAACAGTGTCGCCAACTTCAATCTCTTCAACTTTTTTTGAAACTGCTTTTACTTCACCTCTTTGTGGTTTCTCTTTTGCAGAATCTGGAATGTAAATCCCACTTGCCGTTTTTGTAGCCTCTTCTTCTCTTTTTACAAGAACTCTGTCATCGATAGGAGTAAAATTCATTTAATACCTCTCTTTAAAATTTTTCAAATGGAATAATAGATAATGGATACTTAAAAAAAGTTTAGTCGATTAGACTAAAGTTATTTTAGCGGGATTGTTTAAATGATTTTGCAAATATTACAAACTTCTATTTTGCTAAAATACCCAAACATCTTTATTGGAGAATATTTTTGAGCAAAGAGAATAGTTATAAAATCTCACTATTTGTTCTTGTTGTAATTATCATTACTCAAATTTTCTACATTTTAAATTTAAAAAATGAAAATATAGATTTAAAGAAAGTCGTTGTTATTGAAGCAAAAAGCGATGAAAAGTTAAAAACAGATATTTTCGAGAAAGTTGGAAAAGAGAATTGGAAAATTGAACATAAAATAGATTTTAATTCTTTGAAGAAAAAATATAGCGGAAACATAATAGAGAAAGATATTTCAAAAATGAGTGTTGAAGAGAAGAAGAAGCACTTTTTAGAAACTGTTCTAAGTCCAATAAGAGAAAGCTATGATAAGCTTGTAATAACTTATA
Organism: Thiovulum sp. ES; assembly: GCA_000276965.1. Taxonomy (NCBI): domain Bacteria; kingdom Pseudomonadati; phylum Campylobacterota; class Epsilonproteobacteria; order Campylobacterales; family Sulfurimonadaceae; genus Thiovulum; species Thiovulum sp. ES. The sequence goes on from AKKQ01000062.1 coordinate 2,491, forward strand.
AAAATGTCTCAAAGCTGAGAAGTAAAGAATTAACAATTGAAGATGAAGAGTATTTGACAATTCTTTACGATAGATACAGAGTTAAAAAGGGTGATTTTGATTCTCTGCTGAAAGCGATAAAACCTCATCCCGTAAGTTTAATTATTTCACAAGCAATTTTATCTTCTGGCTGGGGAGAATCTAGATTTTTTAGCGAGGGAAATAACATATTTTCTCTAATTTCAATTGATGATAAAGATGACAGAATGAAAGCAAAAAATGCTAATGTCTATATGAAAAAATATGATTCTCTTGTTGAGAGTGTAGATGACTACATGCTTTTACTTGGTCGCGGAGAAAACTATACTGAATTTAGGGAAGTGAGAGGGAATACAAAAGACCCTTACGAACTATCAAAATATCTATCAAATTTTTCTGAAGATTCTAAATATTCTAAAAAAATCAGAGACACAATAAAATACAATAGACTCTCAAAATTCGACAAAGAAGAGAAAAAAAGCAAACTTATTATAAATTAGTCGGAAAAAATCCGACAAAAAAATTAGTGAGTAAATCTGCCCTCTTCCTCAAGTTGTCTATTCATCAGTTCAACTTCTCTTGCACCAGAAACAACAATATCGGGATTTAGTTTGTAATTCACATTTAAATCTCTGTCTTTATAGTGGATGCTATTTAAAATAACTTTCATCGCTTCCATTCTTGCTAAATGTTTATTGTCGGAACGGATAATTGTCCAAGGATTTTCGTGAGTATGAGTTTGTCGCAACATCTCATATTTCATTTTTGTAAAATCATCCCAACGATCCTGAGCTTGTAAATCAATTTCACTCAATTTCCATTGCCTTAAAATATCTGTGTGTCGTCGGTCAAATCTCCGTTTCTGCTCATCTTTTGTTACAGAAAAATATAGTTTGATAAAAATTGTTTGATGATTGATGAGGTCTTTCTCAAAATTCACAACTCCATTCATAAAAGTGTGATACTGCTGTTCTGTACAAAAACCAAAAACTGGTTCGACCATTGCTCGGTTATACCAACTTCGGTCAAAAAGTACGATTTCTCCACTTCTTGGCAAATTTTTTACATATCTCTGATAATACCACTGACCTCGCTCTTCGTCTGTTGGTTTTCCAAGTGCAACAACCCGATAGTGCTTCTCGTTCATATATCGAGTTACTCGACGAATTGTTCCACCTTTTCCCGCTGCATCTCGACCTTCAAAAAGAATTACCATTTTCATATTGTTGTCTTCAATATGTTTTTGCAACTTGATCAATTCAGCTTGGTATGGTTTTAACTCCTTGATTTCTCGAAGTTTTCGATCTGCCTTGCTCTCTTTTGTAAAAATCTTCTCTTCTAACTCTTGCAAAGACTCGTATTTGTCAAGCAATTCAATGAGTTTTACCCTTTTGCCATTATGAAAAATATATTCAGGATTAGCTTCCATTATAACTCCTTGTAAATGCTACATTCTACTAAAATTTTATAACCTGCTAATTTAAGCTTTAATTTGGAAACAAAAATGTTAGAATTTTCTCAAACAATAATTACTCAAAAGTAAAGAGGTGAATTATGGCTCAAAAGTCAATCAGAGAGTTTGATGCTAAATCAATTTTAGCCAAACACTGGGACAAATATTTCCCTAACTTCTCATATGCTTACGAGACTGTTTTAGTCGAAAGTGGAGAAGAGTTAAAGAAATGTGCTGACGAAAAAGGTTGGCTAAACGAGAAAACTCTAGTTGCAAAACCAGATATGCTTTTTGGAAAAAGAGGTAAAAATGGTCTTGTTCTTTTCAGAGATCAAGCTGTTGGTGATGTAAAACTAGAAAAAGCTTCTTCTTGGATTAGTGAAAAAGCTGATGGAAGACAGAAAGTTTATTTCTCATTTGATGGTGATACTCCAAAAGGTGAGCCAAAAGAGGATTTATTAACTCACTTTGTTGTTGAACCTTTTACTCCGCACACTCAAGAAGAGGAATACTATATTTCTGCTACAGTTGTTGGTAACGACGATATTCTTTACATGTCTGCTGAAGGTGGAATGGAAGTTGAAGAAGGCTGGGACGATAAAGTTGTAGAAGTAAAATTTGCAATCACAGATACTGAAGAGGATATTGAAGCGAGAATTCGTGCAAATATTCCTGCTGATGTGGCTGAAAAAGATAAAGAGAACTTCGCAAATTTTGCAATTGGTTTCTTTAAAGCATACCGAGAATTGAATTTTGCTTACCTTGAAATCAATCCGTTTGTAATGCAAGGAACAAAAATCGAGCTTCTTGATATGGTTGCAAAACTTGACGACACAGCTGGATTTATGATGGTTGATGAGTGGGGTGATGTTGCTTATCCAACTGCTTTTGGAATGGAAGAGAAATCTCCTGAAGTTAAAGCAATTGAGGAAGCTGACTCTAAATCTGGTGCTTCACTAAAACTTACAATCTTAAATCCAAAAGGTAGAATTTGGACAATGGTTGCAGGTGGTGGTGCTTCAGTTGTTTATGCTGACACAATCGCAGATTTTGCTGTTGCAAACGGTGGCTCAATTGACGACCTTGCAAACTACGGTGAATATTCTGGTGGTCCAACAACTGGTGAAACTAAATTTTATGCTGATACAGTTATTGATTTAATGACTCGAGAACCAGATGAAAAAGGAAAAATCCTTATCATTGGTGGAGCTATTGCTAACTTTACAGATGTTGCTAAAACTTTCACAGGTATTATCCAGTCTTTTGAACAAAATGTTGAAAAAATGAAAGCTAATAATCTGAAAATCTATGTTAGACGAGGTGGTCCAAACTACGAAAAAGGTCTAAAAGATATTAAAGAGGCAGCTGATAGACTTGGATTGTATATCGAAGTTTATGGACCAGAGACTCATGTTACTGATATTGTGAGAATGGCTTTAGAAGCTTAATAAATTGAGTGAAACTATGGATTGGAAAGAGTTCTATTTTTCTCCAAAAGGGAGAATTAATAGAAAGTTGTTTTGGTTAGGACCAAATAATTTAGAATCATGGTTTTTAGGTCTTAACTTAATTACTTTAGGTATTTTTGGGTTATTATCTCTAATTTTAGTCTATATTCCTATCATAAAACACTATAAAGAACTTTCTACAAAAATTGAACCAATAATCCTATTATTTCCAATAGTTAACTTAATATATATTCGTGCAGTTGTTCATATCAAACGACTTCATGATTTAGATAAAAGTGGCTGGATATATCTAATTGGTATTATCCTATCAGCTTTCTTGCCTCTACTTTACTTGATATATATTTTATATGTTGGAGTATTTAAAGGAACAGAAGGAGAGAACCATTTCGGTGAAGACCCCTTGTTGGCAAACAGAGAATAAATGAACGAGGGTTTAAAAGCAGTAGGAAAAGGATTTCTACAACTTGGTAATTACCTTTTTGTAGCTTTTCTCTTTGCCCCCTCTTTTATTGAAAAAAGAGAGATGACCTTTTCCGATGTTGGATTTGGTTTTATATTTTTAGTCTTTTTATATGCTCTTGGAGGTTTTTTAATTTTCAAAAGCACAAAACAAGCAAATAATAACAAAGGAAATTAAAGTCATGGGTGCTTTATTTACAAAAGATACACAAGCGATTTTCTGGAACAACAACAAGAGTGCAATCCAGAGAATGTTAGATTACGATTATACAATCGGACGAGAAAAGCCATCAGTTGCTGGTATTGTTGCACCAACTTCATCAAACAAATTTGATAAGTTTTTCTATGGTGCTGATGAGGTCATGATTCCTCTTTACAAAAACACAACTGAAGCTACAAAAGCTCAACCTCAAGCAGATGTTTTATTAAACTTTGCATCTTTCAGAACTGCTTATGATGTTACGATGGAGGCTCTAAATTTAGATGCTTTTAAAACAATCATGATTACAGCAGAGGGAATTCCTGAAAGACTTGCTAGAGGAATGAACGAATTTGCTCACTCTAAAAATGTTACAGTAATTGGACCTGCAACTGTTGGTGCTATCGCTCCAGGTGCATTTAAAATTGCAAATGTTGGTGGAACAATTGAAAATATCGTAAATTCAAAACTTCACCGAGCAGGTTCTTGCGGACTTGTTACGAGAAGTGGAGGACTTTTCAACGAACTTTCAAACATCATCTCAATCAATGCTGACGGTATAGCTGAAGGTGTTGCAATTGGTGGTGATAGATTTGTTGGTTCTGTTTTCATTGACAATATGCTACGAATGGAGAACAATCCAGAAGTAAAATATATGGTGCTTCTTGGTGAAGTTGGTGGAACTGAAGAGTACAAAGTAATTGAGGCTATCAAAAGCGGAAAAATTACAAAACCAGTTATTGCTTGGTGTATTGGAACAATTGCAGAGCATTTCTCAACTGGTGTTCAATTTGGACATGCGGGAGCTTCGGCAAATGCTGAAATGGAAACAGCTGTTTATAAAAACAAAGCTATGGCAGAAGCTGGAATTCATGTTCCTGCAAGTTTCAACGACTTACCTGCTAAAATCAAAGAAGTTTATGAGTCTCTAAATATTCCTGCGATTGAAGAGCCTGCATTAAAAACTGTTCCAAAAACTAGAAAAAGCAAAAACTTTATCTGTACAATTTCTGACGACCGAGGCGACGAAGCTACTTATGCTGGTTTCCCAATCTCAAGTGTTGCTACTCCTGATACAGGAAAAGGAATTGGTGATGTTGTTTCTCTACTTTGGTTCAAAAAACAGTATCCGAAATGGGCGACAGATTTCATCGAAACAGTTATGAAAACAGTTGCTGACCACGGTCCAGCAGTTTCTGGTGCTCACAATGCAAAAGTTACAGCCCGAGCAGGAAAATCAGTTGTTGAGTCTCTCGTAACAGGTCTTCTTACAATTGGTCCAAGATTTGGTGGTGCTATTGATGGTGCTGCTCAATACTTTAAATATGCTGATGACAACAATCTTTCTCCAAAAGAGTTCTTAGCTTATATGAAAAAAGAGGGTGTGCCAATTCCAGGTATCGGACATAGAATTAAATCTCTCCGAAATCCTGACTTACGAGTTGAGGGTCTTAAGAAATTTGCTAATGAGCATTTCCCATCGACTCCACTTCTTGATTATGCTCTCACTGTTGAGCAACTCACAACTTCTAAGAAAGATAACTTGATCCTAAATGTTGATGGAACAATTGGAATTCTTATGGTTGATATGTGGAGAGCATTGGGATATTCTGAAACTGAAATTGATGAATTTATCTCAAGTGGAACATTGAATGCATTCTTTATTGTTGGTAGAAGTATTGGATTTATTGGTCATATTCTTGACGAAAAAAGACTTGCAATGCCGATGTATAGACACGATATGAACGACATTCTTTATGATGTTCCAGAGGCTGAAGAGATTTAGTTTTTATACTGAATTTTTCTTTTTTCCCCTTGAGAGGGGAAAATTATTACTCAATTTGCTTTGGCTCATTACTTTTAAGTGAGAATATATTTTTAATATCAATATCATTATTCTTTTTATAAAAATTAGCTAATTCGTCAATTTCTGTTTCCATATTGTTTAAATTGTTTATTTTTTCTAAAGTATTAAATAGTTCGTCTATAAAAGGTTCTAATTCATATAAATTAATCTTTTTTACGTTTTTTGAAGTAATATGAAAATATATTTGCTGTGTATTACTTTCGCTCTTAAACCATTTCAAAAAATCAGTCATTGAATTAAAATCATCATATACAATATACTTATCTATTTTATCTATACCATTTTCAGAAATGAATAAATTCATATACAATTCTAGAGATAAAGTTTCACGATAAATTTTTTGGATTTCATCATGTAAAAAAGATATGTAACTCTCTGTAATGTTATCATTTAAGGATTTTTCACCATGCAACCAAAATAAACTCATTCTATGGATAAATATAATTTCAATATATGCATTAACTGTATTAATAAAATCAATATTTTTTACAAGATCACTATTCCTTATAAAATTATTAATACCTGTCTTAAAATTTGCTAAAGCATTCCTACTTTTTGAATTTAATTCACTTAATTGATTTTTGTAATTTTGATAGTTGTATAAACTGTCGATAATTTGTAAATACTCTGTATTTAAGTTATTTATCATTAAGGTGTGTTTATCATCTTTAATTGCATTAATAACCTCTGAAATATCAATTTTATATACATATGTATTATTACATTGAACTTAATGTAGGTGGAATATAATTACTTTGAGAAGTGTTAGATTTTTGGTGCTTTACAATTCTACCATCTTGATCTCTAATAATATTAACAGGATTTTTTTTAAAAGTTCCATCTTCTATACCTTTTTCAATCATACTATCTGTAATTATTTTCATCTACAATCTAACCTCAATCTTATCATTAACAAACTGATGAATTAAAGAAGAAATCAAAGTTTGATAAGGAATAGACAACTCAACACCTTTGCTCTTAATTTTAGTCAAATCAGTTTCAGTAAGTCGAACACTAATTTTTTGGCTTTTTTTAGTGTAACTTGCAGAAGCCTCTTTTAAAAAATCCAACTCTTCATTAAAATTGGAAACTCTCTGAAAATTATCATTTTCAATATCCTCTAAAATATCTTGCTCATATTTATCAAACTCCATTTTCTTCACCTTTCAAATATCGTTTTGTCATTTTCCTGCTTGGAACAATAGTTTTCAGAAAAATCTTTATTTCATCTCTAACAAATGGGACAACATAAATATAGTTGCTAATATTTACAATCATCATCTTTTGATTTGGATATTTTTCCAAATTTGTATGATTAATAATATCTAAAACTTTGTTGTTTTCAATAGCTACAATAATATCTTCAAAAGAGATGTTTCGTTGCTGTTTTAATATTCTATTTTTCTCTTTGCTAAATTGTATATCCATAAGCCTTCTTTTACAGTGCAAATTTTAGCATAAATTTTCTATAATTAAGAATTCCACTCTTACATACATATACGAGAAGATAAACAACCTTAAGAATTGAAGACTCAACTTACCAACAAGCAAAAGAGATTTTATCCCAAACTATAAATTGGATTTAGAGTTTTAGCAATTTTCTGATGAATATCTTTTATAAGTGTGTCATCTACAAAGCCAATCTTTTTAATAAACCTTTGATGAGAAAGATTCTTAATCTGAAAACAGTCTATTCCAGAAACTTTACTTAAACCATTTCTATTATTTGGCTCAATCTTAATTAACCAAGGATAGTTTGAAAACTTCTCATTCCAATTCGTAATTGGCACAACTGTTTTAAGTGGTAGATTTCCGATAATATCAGAACTAACAATAATTGTAGGACGAACTTTTTTTATCTCTTCACCAACTTGAGGATTAAACTCAATAAGCCAAATTTCACCCTGCTTAATATTCAAAAATCTCTCCACTATCTTTTCCAAAATCAGTAGTTTTCAGATATTCACTATCTTCACAAGCAAGTTTCGAAGCTTTTTCCCATCTCTCCAACTCTTTTCTTTCCACAAATTCTCTAATCGCTTCATTGTACAAAGCTGATAAAGATTTACTCACATCATCTTTAACTTCTAACATTCTCTCTTTTAAATCTATTGACAAATTAAAAGTAACTTTTTCCACTTTAACCATAAAATTTAACCATACTTTTTTACCGTTAATAATATCAAAATAATTT
>AKKQ01000063.1 GCA_000276965.1 Thiovulum sp. ES
AGTTTCAATTTCTGGTTCTGGTTCGATTTCTGGTTCATCATCAAGACCAATTTTTGCAATTTCATCATCAATTGCAGAGTGATCAATATCATTTTCATCATCAGAAACATCATTTTCTAAATCAGAAATATCTATATCAATTTCGACCTCATCGCTAGTTTCTTCATTATCTTCTTTTTTGAAAGTATTTTCGAGAAAATCTTTTTGCTCTTCATCTCTTCTTTCAAGTTCTTCAAGCTCTTTTTTCTCTTCCTCTGTTAGCATATCATCAATATCTAAATCATCATCAGATTCAGCAGAAGTTTTGTCGCCTAAATTATCATCAGATTCAACAGAAGTTTCGACATTTCCAGTTTCAAGATCATCATTTTTAATTGTAGAACTGTCATCTTCTTTTTTGAAAGTATTTTCGAGGAAATCTTTTTGCTCTTCATCTCTTCTTTCAAGTTCTTCAAGCTCTTTTTTCTCTTCCTCTGTTAGCATGTCATCAAGATTTAAATCTAAATCAAGTTCATCAGATTCGCTGGAAATATCTTTTTTCTCTTTGTCAGCTTCTAAATTTTCATCAATTTTAGGCTCTTCCTCTTCAGAACTATCATCTTCTTTTTTGAAAGTATTTTCGAGGAAATCTTTTTGCTCTTCGTCTCTTCTTTCAAGTTCTTCAAGCTCTTTTTTCTCTTCCTCTGTTAGCATGTCATCAAGATTTAAATCATCAGATTCTTCATTATGATTCTCTTCTTGTTCGGCAGATGTTTCTTCTTCCTCTTTGAGAGTTTCTCGAAGTTCAGCTTCTTCGTTTTCAAGAATTCCATTTAAATCTAAATCATCTTCAGTATCAAATTCATCCTCATCATCTTCAGATAGCTCAACCAAATCTAAGTCATCAAGTGGAGATTTTGGAGTATCATTACTTGTTAAGCCATGCTCATTTTTAACATCATCAATTAATGTAACTAAATCAGTTGGGAGAAAAGGTTTATTAATTCTATGAGCAAAACCTTCTCGCTCTTCTTCATCTTTAGAAGTTATAAGGCAACTGCTTTTATAATGGATTTTTTCATTAATTTTATCTAGTACATCTTCATCAATAACAAATGCACCATCATCGAGAAGTAGAAGGTCAAAATCTTCACTAATTAGTTCATCAGTACTACCAGCAACAACAACATCGTCGCTACTTTTTTTAGCACTTAAAGTAACAAGTTTTTCAACAACTGGATTTTCGTTAAAAAGTAATATCTTCACTTGACATATCCTTTAAAATATCTGAAAAGATTCTATCAGACTACTTTAGAAAAGAGAAATGATAGAGAGAGACAGAATTGTTGTTTTCATCATGAATTTTTACAGTTTCAACAAGAACACCATTCTTTTTTATCTCATCTGTGATGGCTGAATCATTTTCGTTGTATTCTGTAAAGAGGGAATCGCTATCTGATTCATTCTCATTCTCTTCTGAAAATTCACCAAAATTTAAAAAATACAGCTCTTCTTGAGTGTATCGATATTCGACTTTATCAAAATATTCCAAAAGTTCATCATCATCGATGTTGTATCTTGCCTCAACAAACTCTTTTACACTCTTCTTTTTTTCATGTAAGTCTTTTGAAACTTGTGAAAAGATGAAACTGCTATACTCATTTGTCTCTAATCTCTTATCGATGAGGTCAAGAAAATGTAGCGAAGTTCCATGAACTTTTAAATAGCCATAGCTTAAAAAAGAGGCTATGATAACTGCCATTATCACTTCAACAAGAGTGAAACCGCCTTGAAATTTTATTTTTTGTCGATTTTTAAGAAGTGAAAATCTCAAAAAACGAGCATGAATTCTCTTTTCAATTGTTGAAATTTTATCATTTACCTCCATGCGATTTTCCCGAAAGTTTTTAAAATAGAATTTTAAAGTTTTATTTATATGAATAATAATTTCAACTGTGCTAAAAAGAAGTTTTTTCAATATCTTTCCCCCTGTTTTGTTTAACAAGATTCTAGCGATAAGTTGAAATAGAATGAAAATGAGAAACTTCATAATTTCTGATATAATAGTTAAATGGAGTATTTAAAGAATTTAAACGATCAACAATTAAAAGCTGTTCAGAAAATAGAAGGAACAGTTCTTGTTTTTGCTGGTGCTGGAACTGGAAAAACAAAAACCCTTGTATCCCGAGTTTTTAATCTTTTAGAACATGGAGTTCCACCCGAGAATATTCTTTTGATGACTTTTACAAATAAGGCATCGAATGAGATGTTACAAAGAATTGAAGAGAGTGGATATATAAATGGAAAGCTCCCCTTTGTTGGCACATTTCATAAATTTGGAAATATATTTCTTTCGAGAAATCATCATCTTCTAGAAGGTAGAGATGGAAATTTCAGAATTATTGATTATTCAGAAGTGAAATCAATTGTAAAATGGATTTTAGACGAGGACGAAAAATACAGAAAAAACTTTTCTTCTGACGAAGTTATAAAACTGATCTCAAAAATGAAGAACTCAAATGTTCAGTCTCATGAAATTGAGAAAATAATAATTCCAATGGTTTATGATCGAGATATTTTTGTGAAACTTTATCAGCGATATGATGCAGAAATGATTGAGAGAAACCTCATCGACTTGGATGATTTACAAATTTTAACTTATAAGATTTTAAAAGATAATAAAGAGTTGAGAGACAAATACTCAAACTACTATAAATATATCATGATTGATGAGTTTCAAGATACTAATAAAGTTCAATATGAGATGTTGAAACTTCTTTTAGAGACACATTCAAATCTTTTTGTAGTTGGAGATGACGATCAATCGATTTATGGCTGGAGAGGTGCGGAAGTTACTAATATCTTAAATTTTGACAAAGATTTTAAAGATGTAACAAAAATTGTTTTAAATAAAAATTACCGCTCAACAAAAAACATTATTGAAGTTGCAAACACTCTTATTTCTCATAATAAATTGCGAATTGAAAAAAACATTATTTCTGCCAGAGAATCTGGAGAAGATATTTTCCATTTTCAATTTGATGATGATATTGCTGAAGCTAAATTTGTCGCAAAAGAGATTGAAAAACTTATAAAAAATGGTGAAGGGCCTGAAGATATTGCTATTCTTTACAGAATGAACTCGCTATCTTTTCATGTTGAAAATGCTCTTCTTGAACGAGATATTAAATACGAGATTAAGGGTAAAAAAAGTCTCTATATGAGAAATGAAATTCGGGAAGTTATAAATATTCTAAACCTAATTTCAAACCCTTTTGATGATCTTGTTTTTCTCTCAGTTCTAAAACAGACAAACGGAATCGGCGAACAGACTATTGCAATTGTTAATCAACTTGCAAAAGATGAAATGACATCTATTTATGAGACTCTTAAAAGCGAAAATCTCTCATTCCATTTTAAAACACGAGCAAGATATTTAAAAACTCTTGTTGAGAAAATTGAACTAATGATCGACCTCTCAAAAAATGATTTAGACAAATTTACAGAAGAGTTTGAATGTCAATTTGAAATCAAAAATAAAATTGAAAAATATCTTAAAAAAGAGAAGATTTCAAAAGAGAATAAAGATAAATTTGAGACAAAACTTGGAAATATCAATGATTTTTATGATCTTATGCACCGATTTTTTGCAACAAACCGTGGTGAAATTCGAGCTTTTATAAACATGTATGCAATAAATGGTGAAGATGAAGATAGGATACAAGCGGTAAATCTTCTTACAATTCATCTTAGCAAAGGTCTTGAATTTAAGCATGTTTTTATTTTGGGTGTAAATCAAGGATTTTTACCTAGCTTTGCTTCTGATAATGAAGAGGAGAGAAGGTTAGCTTATGTTGCTTTTACTCGTGCAAAAGATAAACTCTATTTAATTTACTCAAAACAACGAACAATTTACGGCAGAAGACAAGATTCAAAACCGAGCAGATACCTGCACGAAGCGGAACTTATTCACAGTGCAAGAATTGAGCAAAACAGACATAAAACAGCGGAAAGCGAAGGCGAATTCTCTGTTGGAAATTATGTCAAACATAACAAGTTTGGAAATGGTGAAGTGAAACATATTTCAAAACAGGGTCGAGAGATATTCTTGGATGTTGCTTTTGAAAATAAAGTTCGCAAAACACTAATTTCAACTGTTCTTCAAAAAGTTAATAGTTGATTGTCGGAGAGATCCGACAAAATCTAATTTCGGACAAAAATCCCTTTTTCAGTTAAATATTTTTTCAAATCACTAATTTCAATCTCTTTAAAATGGAAAATAGAGGCAGCAAGTCCTGCATCCGCACCAATTTTAAAGACCTCATCGAAGTGTTGCATTTTTCCCGCACCACCACTAGCAATAAGTGGAACTTTTGCAATTTTTGAAATCTCTTCAGTTATTTTTAAGTCAAAACCGCTTTTTGTTCCGTCGGCATTCATCGAAGTTAATAAGATTTCTCCAGCACCACGATCCTGAATCTCCTTTACCCAATCTCTCGCAATAATTCCTGTGTCTTTTGTTCCGCCATTTATAAAAACATGATATTCACCATTTACAAATTTCACATCAACCGCAACAACAAGAGTCGAACTACCAAATTTTTTTGCAATTTCATCAATAATTTCTGGACTATTTACCGCTTTTGAATTTACACTAACTTTGTCGCAACCAACATCAAGAAGTCGAGAAACATCATCAGTTCCACGAATTCCACCTCCAACAGTTAGCGGAATAAAAACCTCTTTGGCAACATCTCGAACAACATCTACAATTGTTCCACGATTCTCATTTGAGGCAGTAATATCTAAAAAAGTGATTTCATCAGCCCCTTCGCTGTTGTATCTTTTTGCGATTTCAACAGGGTCTCCCGCATCTTTTAAATCAAAGAAATTTACACCTTTAACGACTCGACCATTTTTTACATCGAGACAAGGAATAATTCGTTTTGCAAAAGCCATTTTGCCCCTTTCTAATTTTTAGAATTCTAGCGATTTTAAAATTCCCAAAAAGTGCAGAATTTGTAGTAAAATTTTTAAAAATTTAGGATTTGATAATGGGAACAGTTCTTATTATTGGTGCTGGTGGAGTTGGTCGAGTTGTTGCACATAAAACTGCACAAAATCGAGATGTCTTTTCAAAAATTATTCTTGCTTCGCGAACAATTTCAAAATGTGAAAAAATTGCTTCCGAAATTGCTGGTGAAATCGTTGTTGATTCTGTAAATGCCGATGAGGTCGATGAAGTAATTTCGCTAATTAAAAAACACTCTCCCGATATTGTTGTAAATGTTGCATTGCCGTATCAAGACTTAGCAATTATGGATGCATGTATTGCGACTGGAGTTCATTATTTGGATACAGCAAATTACGAACATCCAGACACAGCTCATTTTGAATACAAAGAGCAGTGGGCTAGAAATAGTGAATTTGAAAATGCGGGAATTTTAGGAGTTCTTGGTAGCGGTTTTGATCCTGGTGTTACAAATATTTTTGTAGCATATGCACAAAAGCATCTTCTTGATGAAATTCACACAATTGACATTTTAGATTGTAATGATGGCGACCACGGTTATCATTTTGCTACAAATTTTAATCCAGAAATCAATATTCGGGAAATCACCGCAAATGGTAGATATTGGGAGAATGGAGAGTGGATTGAAGTTCCTGCTTTGAGTGAAAAAATCGATTGGGAATATCCTGAAATTGGAACTCGAGACAGCTATCTGATTTATCACGAAGAGATGGAATCGATTGTAAAAAATATTCCGCATTTGAAACGAGTTCGATTTTTTATGACTTTCTCAGAAAAATATTTGACTCATCTCCGAGTTTTAGAAAATATTGGAATGACTGCGATTGAGCCGATAAATTTTGAAGGAAAAGAGATTGTTCCACTTCAATTTTTAAAAGCAATTCTTCCTGATCCTGCAACACTTGGTGAAAGAACAAAAGGTCAAACAAATATTGGAATTTATGCAACTGGACTAAAAAATGGAGTTGAAAAAACTTACTATATTTATAATGTTGCCGACCACGAAGAAGCTTATCGAGATACAAAAGCAAATGGTGTCTCTTTTACAACTGGTGTTCCTGCGATGATTGGTGCAAAACTTGTTTTAGAAAATAAGTGGAGTGGAAAAGGTGTAAAAAATATGGAGGAATTTGATCCAGACCCATTTATGGAAGAGTTAAATCTTCGTGGATTACCTTGGAAAGTTCTCGAGATAAAATAACCGCTCAAAAAAACTTGCCGAGAATTGGGAATCACTCAAAAAGAATTAGCTGAAAAAATAGGTATTAGTCGTCAAACTATTTCAGATTGGGCAACAAAGAAAACAAAAATATCAAAATCGGTTGAACTTCTTCTAAATCTTCTTGTCGAGCAAAAAGATTGCTCAAAATTTAAAAACACAATTCAAAAAGAGCTTTCGATTCGGCTAACTTGACTTTTATGTCTGAAAAAGTTAATATTCAGCTATAGGAAAGAAGTGCGAGTTCTTTCCTATAAAATTCACTTTTAAAGTTAAAGTTATGAACGAAATTATAACAAAAGAGTTTCAAAATTTTCCAAGCGGAGTTCTTCACTTTTTTGTTTTAATCAGAATTTTGTTTTAATCAGAATTGATAAAATTTGACAAAAAGTTTTCCATTGGCAAAAAAAATTCAATCAATAGAACCAAATATCACAGAATTAGGGAACAGTTGGCTTAAGTCTTATGACTTAAACTATAAATTAGAACAAGAAGAATTAAATTCAGAAATTGACAAAGCTCTCAACGAATATCACTCAAAAAGTGGAGGAAAAGGTGGGAACCGTCCCGACACAAAACTACTTTTAAAAGACAAAAATGAGAATTATTTTCCTGTTGTCATTGAATACAAAGGGAAAAAAGGAAAATTAGAAAAACTCAAAGATGGTGTGGTTGAAAATCGGAATGCAAAAAATGAATCAATTGTTAAAAATATAAATGATTTTGCCGTAAATGGAGCTGTGCATTACGGAAATGCAATACTTCATCACACAAGCTATTCAGATGTGATCTCAATTGGAATGACTGGCTATAAAAATGAGAGTGGAAAAATCGAACATCAAATCGGTGTCTATTTCGTCTCAAAAAACAATTTAGGGGCTGGTCAAAAAGTTGGTGAGTTTTCAGATTTTTCATTTCTGAAAGAAGAGAATTTTGATAATTTTGTAGAAGATAAAATCACAAATCTAAAATTATCAGAAGAAGAGTTTGAGAAAATCAAGCAACAACGAGAAAAAGAGATAGATATAAATTTGGTGAAGTTGAACAACGACATTTACCAAAATGAGAAAGGTCTCGGAGAAAATGACCGTGTCTATCTTGTTGCTTCCGTAATTATTGCAACACTTGGAGTTGCTGGAAAAATTGCACCACTTGAAAAATCTGATTTAAAATCTTCTGCTGAAGAGGGAAATCGAGACGGAGACATAGTTTTAAGAAAAATCAAGGCATTTTTAAAAGAGAAAGAAATCCCTGAAGATAAAAGAGACCTGATTGTCCGAACTCTACAAAACACTTTGACAACTGAAAATATCAACAAAGTTGAAAATGGAGAGAGTCAATTAAAAAGAGTTTTTAACAAAGTTGTTGATGATTTGGGAATTTACTACAAAATTGGATTGACAACAGATTTTACGGGAAAACTTTTTAATGAAATGTATTCTTGGTTAGGTTTCACTCAAGATAAATTAAATGATGTTGTTTTGACTCCGTCGTATGTTGCAAATCTTCTTGTGAAATTAGCAAGAGTAAACAAAGACTCGTATGTTTGGGATTTTGCGACAGGTTCGGCAGGTTTGCTAGTTTCGGCAATGAATGAAATGTTAGACGATGCAAAAGACAAAATCAATTCGCCTGATGAATTACGACAAAAAGAGTTACAAATCAAAGCCGAACAGCTTTTAGGTTTGGAACTGCTTTCAAGTGTTTATATGTTGGCAATTCTGAACATGATTTTAATGGGAGATGGAAGCTCAAATATTTTAAATAAAGATTCTCTTAAGTTTGACGGAAATTACGGTTTTGGAAAAAAAGATGAAAAGTTTCCAGCAAATGCTTTTGTTTTAAATCCTCCATACTCTGCAAAAGGAAACGGAATGATTTTTGTCAAAGAGGCTTTTGCAAAAATGAAAAATGGATACGGAGCAGTAATTATTCAGAATTCAGCAGGAAGTGGAAAAGCTGGAGATTACAATAGAGAGATTTTGAAAAAGAATACACTGATTGCAAGTATAAAAATGCCTGTTGATATTTTTATTGGTAAATCAAGTGTGCAAACAAATATTTATGTTTTTAAAGTTGGAGAACCTCATCACGAAGAAGAGCTTGTGAAATTTATTGATTTTAGCAACGACGGTTACACACGAAGCAACCGAAAAAAAGCTACAAACAATTTGAAAGATACAGACCAAGCAACACAAAGATACGATGAGGTCGTAAAACTTGTTCGTTTTGGGAAAAGCAAATTGAATATTTTCACTGAAAAAGATTTTTACGAAAACACAATCGATCCAAAAAATGGGGCAGATTGGAATCAGTCAGCACCAATTGACACAAAACCAACAATTGAAGATTTCAAAAAAACTGTTAGTGATTATTTGGCTTGGGAAGTTTCAACTCTTCTGAAATCTAAAGACAATTCGGGAAAGTAGATTCCCTGCTTAACCAAAAGTTAAAAGAGGTTGAGTGGGGTGAGTTTAGATTTAATGAGTTATTCAAACTATTACCAGTTAAAAATAAGCTTGTAAAACTTAATTTAGATTTAAATGGAAAAATACCTGTTTATTCTTCTGAATCAACAAACAATGGAATCAATGGTTATACAAATCAAAAACCTTTTTTTATTGTAAATAATGAAACTCCTATTTATATTATTTTTGGTGATCACACGAGAACATTTAATTTAGCGACTCAAGATTTTTGTGTGATGGATAATGTAAAAGTTTTATCTCCAAAGCAAAAATTTTCTATAAAAATAATACTTTTTATTACTTCAGCTTGGAAAAAAACTATTCCTGACAAAGGTTATTCAAGACATTGGAGTTTTGCAAAAGATGTTTTTTTTAAGCTCCCAACCAAAAACGGCGAAATAGATTTTGAATTTATGGAAAATTTTATATCTAAAATAGAGTCTGAACGAATTGAAAAACTTGAAAACTATTTAAAAGTTACAGGATTGAAAGATTATGAACTTACAGAAAATGAGAAACAAGTTTTAGCAGATTTTGAAAATGATCAAGTTGAATTTAGTGAGTTTAAAATAGGGGATCTATTTGAGAAACTAAAAACTAATAAGTTATCTTTTAAAGCAAGTGATCTTCCAAAAGAAGAAACAGATACACATACTATTCCTTGTCTTACATCAAGTTTTCAAAATCAGGGATTAAATTATTTTGTGCCAAAAGATAATGCAACTATTTTAAAAAATGTAATTTCAATTCCATCTAATAGTGATATTTATAGAGCTTATTTTCAATCAAGAGAATTTACAGTTTTATCTGATGCTTATGCCATTAATTGGATTTATAATGATGTTAGTTTGTCTAAAAATCAATATTTATTTACAGTTCCATGCATCAATAAAGTAACAGATTTACAAATTTACTCATACAAAAATAAATTGGGTGGCTGGAATATTGTAAAAAATAAATATTTACAACTTCCAACTCTGAACGATCAACCAGATTATGAAATTATGGAAACTCTAATTTCAGCTATTCAAAAAACAGTGATTAAAGATGTTGTTCTTTTTGCCGACAAAAAAATTGAAACAACAAAAAAAGTTGTCAATTCTTGACATACTCCCCATAGCTAAAGCTAGGGGATTCTGTTTCATCGAGAAAAGCCTAAAAAAATAGGTCTTACTTCCTCTCCACAAGAGTTGATGCCCCAACTCAAATTTATATCCGAGATTTTACCCTTCGCGATATTTTCAATACAAATTATACATAAAATTATTTCAAGTGGATAAATCCACTATCATAATTTT
>AKKQ01000064.1 GCA_000276965.1 Thiovulum sp. ES
TTGTTTAAAGAGCCTTTAATTTCTGTTTGAATGTCTGTTAAATTAATATTTTTTGTTTTTGCTAATGACTTTAAAGATTGTTGTTTATCCAAAAACACCTCCACTCTTTATTAAATCCGACACAAAAATCAATTTTCAACAATCCGAATTTCTTCATCACTCAAATCGTAGAGTTTGAAAACAATTTTGTCAAGTTCGGTTTCGATTTCAGAAATACAGTTTTCAGCTTTTTCAATCTCTTCACTGATTTCAATTTTTTCAACAGCAGAAAGTTTGTCAAAGTGTTTTTTGTATTTGGAAATTTTGGATTTTAAAGATATGAGTTCATCGACAGAATCAATTATCGGCTTTTGTTCTTCTTGAGAAATATCAGGAATTGGAAGTTTGCCAACACCATTTTCAAAATATTCAAAAATTCCATTTCCCGTCTGTTTTCCAATCGATTTGTATCGGAAATTTAAAAGTTTGGAATTCAAAAGTGCGATGAGGTACTTCAACGATAGTTTCTCATTTGTATCAAAAATTACAGTCATGTTTGTCAAACCAATTGAATTATCAGAATTATCAAAAGCAAAAATATTCTCTTTTGCACGATACGAACACCAAATTTTTTCAAATTTATATAAATCTTTGTGCATTGGAAAAGTATATTTCCACCATTGTTTTAAGCTATTTCGTTTTATTTCAGCCCGATTTTCTAAAAATTCGCGATTTTCCAAAAGATGATTTTGAATTGAGTTTGGCAAATCTTCAAAATTCTCAACTTCTTCAAAATACAAAATATACTCTTTCTCTTTTTTCAAAATATATTTCTCAATATTTTCACCAGAAACTCTATTTTTTATAAACTCTTTTGGGAATTGATTTGGAAAATCTTTAAAAACAAAAACCTTATTTCCTGCTGTTTCCATTCCTTTTCCAATTTTGAAAAGTTCCGAAAGTTTTTTGTGTTTTGAGTCGATTTTTTGATTCACTTCCCGAACTCTTTTATCGACAAGTGCAAAAACTGAATCTTTCTCAAATTTGACTTCAAAGAAATTTTCAATATTTCCCATTTTTGAAACTATCTTTTCTGGAGAATATTTTTTTTCTTTGAAATTCAGAGCTAAACTTTTTTCAGCTTCTCCGTCAAAAATCACAATCGAAGTTGTAATCGAAGCATCTTCAAAAACTTCATATTTCTCAAAATTCACTATTTTTGCAATTTTTGAATTTTCCAAAATGAAATTTCTCAACTTTTTTGCTTTGTCCGAAAAGAGGAAAGCATTTGAAATTATAAAACCGACTCTATTTTTCGACATTTTTAAAGAGAGAGCAATGAAGTAAAAAAGAATATCACTTTTGTCTTGCCAAATTTCAGAATATCGATTTTTGATTTTTTCAACAATTTCAGATTTTGCTCCAAAAGTTTGAATATTAAAATATGGAGGATTTCCTAAAACAATATCAAACGATTTTTCCTCAAACGGCATCTTCAAAAGTGAATTTGCAACTTTCAAATTCTTATTCAAATTTGATAATTTTCGGTTCGGTTTTGCCGTTTTAATCCACAAACTCAATTTTGCAACTTCGATTGCACTCCGATTTATATCCACCCCAAAAAGATTATTTTCTAGGATTTCCTTATCAAATTCGTAGCCGAGAGTCAAATCTCCAAATGGCAAAAGTTTTTCACGAAGTTTTTCATGCTCCCGAACCAGAAAATCCAAAGCCTCATTCAAAAATGCTCCAGAACCAACAGCAGGATCAAGAATTCTCAAATTTTCAAGAAATTTTCTGTATTCCAAAAGTTCAGATTCCGTCTCATTTTTGACAATTTCAGCCCACTTTTTTCGGCATAATTCCCCAATTGTGTTTTCAATAATATATTTCGTTATAAATTGTGGTGTGTAAAAAACTCCGTCCCGTTTTCTCAAACTTTTAAAATCATTTTCAGCAAATTTCTGTAAATCGTCAAGCGAATTCTCAAAAATATGTCCCAAAATATTCACATCAAGTTCCGTTGAAAAGTCGTAAGAACCGAGATTTAAAACTTTTTGAAGAGTTTCATCAGAAATTTCTAAAGAATCAAGTTTTTCATCTTTTGCAAAAAGCCCACCATTGTAAGCATAAGTTTTTGGAATTTTTCCACCGACATCAACTTTCCGAAATATGATTTTCAGAATTTCCCAAAGTGGATTTTCAGAAATATCACTTTTCCAAGTCTCCAAAATATAATTTTTTGAAAACTTCAGAAGCCCACGACTCTCACCAAAAAA
Organism: Thiovulum sp. ES; assembly: GCA_000276965.1. Taxonomy (NCBI): domain Bacteria; kingdom Pseudomonadati; phylum Campylobacterota; class Epsilonproteobacteria; order Campylobacterales; family Sulfurimonadaceae; genus Thiovulum; species Thiovulum sp. ES. Next base: position 2,259 of record AKKQ01000064.1, read on the forward strand.
GATAAAAACGATTCTGTCAAGTATTTTCTGTGACAAATTCAAGACTTCTAGTTTTCCTGAAACTGAAATAAATTCAGTTTGTTCAGGACTTTTATGCTGAACTTGTTTCAGTATCTCTTCATAAAGCTCAAGCCGAACTTCCGAAAAATCTTTGTAGAACTTTTCCGAAATCTCTCTTTCAAAATTTGTTGTCTCTTCCCGAAATTTTATAGGCAAATTTTCTGAAATCGACTCAAAACTCAAAATTGCATGAAATCTTTTGAATTCTTCAAAATTCATCTCAAAAAGTTTGAAACTCTCAAATTCAGTTTTTTTGTCAATGTAAAATCGGAGTTCTGAAAAATTTGAAATAATTATATATTTTGAATTTGAGTGTGAATTGTGATAATTAAATGCTTGTTCTTCGACCAAACTTAGATTTTTTGTTTTGAAGTCTTTCAATTCCACAATTCCAATTATAGAATTTGAAACTTTTATAACTCCATCTGCTTTTTTTCGGTCGGTTTCGTTTTTCTCTTCACGAAAAATATTCGCATTTTCTGGATTTGAATCTTCTAAAATATAACCAAGAGAATTCTCAAAAATGTCTTTGAAAAATCCACTTTGATATTTTTCCTCTTTCACGGTTTCAACAAATTTTCTCTTTTTTTGAAACTCCTGAAATTTTTGAAAACGAGATTCCAAAAGTTTCAAATTTTGCTGAAAACGATCCAAAACTGCAATTTTGAACACGAAAACTCCTTTTTGAAAAATTCTATCAGATTTTCAACATCTCCAAAAGTTGCGGAAAAGTGTCATAATCATCTTCATCTGTAAATTTAAAATTGAAAAATTCGTTTTGCCATTTTTTCACCTTTTTTTGATAAGATAATTTGATAGATTAAAATAGTAAGAAGAAAAGGAATATTTTGAATAAAGAGACATTAGCAATTCACGGCGGATACGAAAAAGATAGTCAGAGAACGATGGCAGTTCCGATTTACCAAACAACCGCTTATGAATTTAGAGATGTGGAACATGCGGGAAATCTTTTTGAATTGAAAGAGTTGGGAAATATTTATACAAGACTTACAAATCCGACAAACGAGATTTTTGAAAAACGGGTTGCACTTCTTGAAAACGGAATGTCTGGACTTGCAACTGGTAGCGGAATGAGTGCAATTACTTATGCTGTTTTAAATTTAATCGAAGCTGGTGGAAATATTGTCGCATCTTCAAAACTTTATGGCGGAACAATCACACTTTTCACTCAAACTTTAAAACGATTTGGAATTAGTGTGAAATTTTTTGACAAACCTGAGGAGATTGAGAACCTCATCGATGATAAAACAGGGGTGATTTTTTTCGAGTCGCTCTCAAATCCAAGTATTGATGTTGCAAATATCGATGAGGTTGTAAAAGTTGCCGATAAACACGGAATTGTTACAGTTGTTGATAACACCGTCGCAACTCCTGTTTTGTGTAATCCGATTTCATTTGGTGCTGATATTGTTGTTCATAGTGCAAGTAAATATATGACGGGGCAAGGTCTTGCAATCGGTGGAGTTATCGTAGATTCTGAAAAATCTAATAAAAAATTGATTGGAAATTCTCGGTATCCGCAATTCAACACACCTGAAGAGAGCTATCACGGATTTGTTTTTGCAAATGTCCCAACTATGCCAATTTTCAATTTACGAGTTCGGATAATTCTTTTGCGAGATATGGGTTCTGCTCTTTCACCTTTCAACTCTTGGCTTTTTATTCAAGGTTTGGAAACTATCTCTTTGCGAGTTGAAAAACATTCTCAAAATGCACTAGAAATTGCAAAATTCTTGGAAACTCACCCTGCTGTCAAAAGTGTAAATTATCCAAAATTAGAGAATAGCAAACAGTTTGATTTGGCTGAAAAATATCTTTCAAAAGGTGGAAGTGGTCTTCTATCTTTTGAAGTGGAATCGTTTGAAAAAGCAAAAGAAGTTATCGAAAAAACTGAAATCTTTTCACTCGTTGCAAATATTGGGGATAGCAAATCAATTATCACTCACCCCGCTTCTACAACTCACCAACAACTTTCAGCAGAAGAGTTGGAAAAAGCAGGAATTTCAAAAAGTTTAATTCGTCTCTCTGTTGGTTTGGAAAATGTTGAAGACCTCATCGCTGATTTGAAAAAAGCTCTTTAAACTCTTTATTGTTAAAATAATATCGCTGAACACTGTCAAGACCAAGATTGTATAATTTTGCAGAATAAAAAGATGACTGTTTGATAATTTAAATTATCATCTAAATATCAAAAAAATAAAAAAAGGAGGCGACTTCCTCCCTACAATAAATGGGGAGGTCTCTGTCGCAAATTATTGATGAAAATAGCTGGAAGTATTAGAGAATTGATAGGTGAAACTCCTATTGTAAGACTCGATTCTATCTCTTCAAATGCTGAAGTAGTTGCAAAATGTGAGTTTATGAATCCGCTTGGATCGATAAAAGATAGAGTTGCTTTAAATGTAATTATGAAAGCAATTGAGAGAGGTGAAATAAATAGCGATACAGTTGTTATTGAGGCAACGAGTGGAAACACAGGAATTGCATTGGCTTCAATTACTGCTTCACTTGGATTAAAAATGATTGTTGTTATGCCTGAGTCAATGTCGAAAGAGAGAAAAAATCTAATTAAATTTTTTGACTCAAATCTTGTTTTGACTCCAGCGAGTGAGGGAATGACAGGTGCTGTTGCAAAAGCTGAAGATATTCGCAAAAATAATCCAAACTCATTTATAGTTTCTCAATTTATGAGAGAAGATAATCCAAATACACACCGAGAAACAACAGCAAAAGAGATTTTGAGAGATACAGACGGAAAAATTGATATTTTTGTTGTTGGAGTTGGTAGTGGTGGTTCAATTACAGGAATAGGAGAGACTCTAAAAAAGGAGATTCCAAATTTAAAAATAGTTGCTGTTGAACCAGAAGAATCCGCAATTCTCTCAGGGGAAGAAGCTAGTCCTCATAAAATACAGGGAATTGGTGCTGGATTTATTCCAAAAATCTTAAATCGTGATATTTTCGATGAGGTGCTTCAAATTAAAGGTGATGATGCAATTAAAATGGCTAGAAAATTAGCTTATAAAGATGGTTTTCTTGTTGGTATTTCATCGGGTGCAAATGTTCTTGCATCTCAAATTCTTGCTCAAAGAAGAGAGAATAAGGGTAAAAGAATTTTGACAATTTTAAATGATACAGGTGAAAGATACCTTTCGACTGAACTTTTTGAAAAATAGAAATTGTCGGAGAGTTCCGACAAATTTAAAAATTCTATTTTTTTAATCGCAAATTTAAAGAAGTGTTTTTTCTAAGATAAATCTCTTTTTCAAACGGTTGGAAACCTCGTTTCCAAACCTTGACTTCGTGTTTTCCGCTTTTTAAACTATCACCATTTTTGAATTTTTTGCCATCAACTCTATAATGAATTCCCTCGGGATAGACATTCTCAACATCTAAATAGAGTTTAAAAAAAGTTTCTGCCTCTTTTGAAAAAAGCAGAGAAGACAAAAGTAAAAAAAGAGAGAATTTTTTACTCAAAATTTACCCTTTGAATTTCACCTTCACCACTTTTTAAACAGATATATTTTGTTCCATTTACAAGATGTTGAATTTTAACTTCACTATTTTCAGATTTTTTGACGATTTTATCACCACTATTTACTGTTATCATTGTGTCGCAAGATGGAATTTCTATTGTTTGATAACTTTTATTATCTTCCAAATTATCCACATTGTCTATTTCATCATTTTCTATATTTTCGCCAGTTTCACTATTTTCAAGAGTCTCATTATTCTCTCTCTCTGGAATTGAACTTTGAGATGAGCAACCAGCAAAAAATATAGCTGTTAAAAAAATAGAATTAAATAAAAAACCTTTCATTTTTTAAGCTATCACTTTCATATTTATAAGCTCTTTTAAAACTCTATCTGCAACCTCATCGAAGCTTGTTGGAGAAACTGGAATTATTAAATCAGAGGCGAGTTCATAAATATCTGCTCGGCTCTCGTAAATTTTTCTCGCTTCATCAATATTTGAAAGAAGTGGTCTCTTTTCAAGCTCTTCAGGATATTTTGAAAGCTCTTCAACCATCTGATCAAAATCAATATCGAGGTAAATAACAAAACCGAGACTCTTTAAATCTTTCACAACTGTTGGAAAACCTCCACCAACTGAAATAATACTGTTACGAACAGAGCTTTGAATCTGTTTTGCAAAATGAAGTTCTAATTCCCGAAAATAGCTTTCACCACTCTCTTTAAAGATTTCAACAACTTTTTTATCTTCGCGAGATTCTAAAATTGTGTCCGAGTCGAGAAAAAGCCTGTCAAATCTTTTTGCAATTGTTCGACCAACTCCACTCTTTCCAGAACCCATAAAACCTATAAAAATCAAATTACCGTTTGTAGCATTTAACTTCATAACCAACCTCCGTTTTTTCTAATTTGTATCTGTATCCCTCTGCAATGTAAATTGCAACTCGATAAATTCCTTTTTCACCCTCTGTTGAAATTTTCATTTCACGGAAAATTCCTTTTGAAATATCAAAAGTCTGATTTTGAAAATCTGTATCGCGATAAAAATCTAAAATAATTCTGTTTGGTCGCACAAGCATAAAATGCCGTTTTTTTGGATCAGTTGTGTTGATTTTTATTTTGTGGTCTTCCTCAAAAAACTCAAAAAATGCAAATCTAGGTTTTCCAATAGAGATTACTTTTCGCTCTTCAACTGCTTTAATCTCTTCTGGAATTTCAACTGTTCCATTCTCAACAAGAACTCCATTAATTTCTGTTGTTTCTGTAATTTCTGGTTGAGATTCAACTGTTTCAACAACTTCTTTTTTTGGAACTAATTTCTTTTCAATAACTTCACGAATTGTTTTTTTGATTGTTGTAACTTTTTTGCATTTTTGACATTTTGGACAAGGTTTTTTTCTTTCGACAACAATTGGTTTTGAATAAGTAAGCATAAAATCTTTTGTCCAATCTATTCTGTTGTCAATAGGAATTCTTTTTTTTGCTATTGAACCATCTATATTTTGATAAACAATCTCGACGGAATCTATAATTCTTGCACTTTCTGGGAGTTTAAAAGTTGATTTTTTAAAATCATTTGGAGCTTGAATGTAGTTATTAGAGAGAGGAATATCTTTCATCTCTTCTGAAGATTTAAATGGGTTTTCCCGAGCAAAAAGCAGAATGGGAAGAATTAGTAAAGCCAAAAATTTAATATTCACTTTCGTCCTCTCTTGTTAATTTTAAGTTAAAGTATTTTTTTTGTAGCTTTTCGTTCTCTTTTCTCAATTCATATATCTCTATGGTCAGCTCTTTTTTTCTGTCTTCGAGTTCTTCAACAACATAAAAAGAGTTTGCACCAAGAAGAACATTATATGAATGCCAAAGAACAAAAAGAAGTAGAGCAAAGACAATTAGGGCTTTTTTAAGAGTCCAATCGCCAAGATGCATTTTTCGACTTTTTTCTTGAATTTGTTGATCAATTTCGTTAAAAAACGATTCGTCAATATGCAAAATAGAACCTCGCTTTGTGATTAAAACCACATCGAATTTAAGATTTGTAATTATTGCAAAATATTTAAAATCTATTTAATTTTAAGAAAATCTTCTACTATTTTTTCAATTTCTAAAATACCTTCTGTTGCGGGTTTGTGGATAACTCGTTTGAAGTTATGGTCAAGAGTTTCATCGGGATACAAGTTGTTGAGAATGCTATTGTGGAAATTTCTAGCAATTGCACCGAGTGGAAGAACTTCACCAGAAGAACCAATAACAACAAACATCTCAATTTGATCTATAATTTTTTGAAGTTCGTTGTAATTTGGTGCAGGTTCGCCAAACATAACAACATTGTGTCGAATTTCATGAACCTCATCGCAATTTGGACATTTTTCACCATTTTGTGATTTATATCCAATATTCCAAACTTTTCCACAAATTTCACATCGTAAATCTGAGAGAGTTCCATGAAGATGCAAAACATCTGAACAGCCACTTCTTTCGATGAGGTCATCTACATTTTGAGTAACAATCGCTATTTCATTCGGATATTTTTTTTTCAGTTCCGCAATTTTCTTGTGTGCAAAATTCGGTTCTGCTCTTTTCAAATCTTCTCTTCTTTTGTCATAAAACTCATTTACAAGATTTCTATCTTTACGAAAACCCTCAACAGAACAGACTTCCATAACATCATAATTTTCCCACATTCCATTATGATCTCGAAAAGTTTTTAATCCACTTTCTGCCGAGAGACCTGCTCCCGACAAAATCAATATTTTATACATCTGGAAAATTTGATAAGAATTTTTTGATATTTTTTGAAGCTTGTTTAATTCGATTTCGATTTTCAATAAGTGCAATTCTTACATATTCATCACCGTAGCTACCAAATCCAACCCCAGGGCTAACAGCAACTTCTGCCTCTAAAAGTAATCTTTTTGAAAATTCTAAACTTCCTAGATGTCGAACTTTTTCAGGAAGTCTTGCCCAAACAAACATTGTTGCTCTTGGTGATTCAATTTCCCAACCAGCTCCAGCAAAGCTTTTAATTAAAAAGTCTCGGCGATCTTCATATTTCTGCCGAATATCTTCAACACAACTGCCATCTCCATTTAGTGCAACAGTTGCCGCAACTTGAATAGGAGTGAACATGCCGTAATCAAGCCAACTTTTTATTTTCTCTAAAGCACCAATTAGTTTTTTATTCCCAACAACAAAACCGACTCTCCAACCCGCCATGTTATAGCTTTTTGAGAGTGTAAAACTTTCAACAGCAACATCTTTTGCACCCTCGACTGAAAGAATTGATGGAGTTTTATATCCGTCAAAAGTCAAATCAGCATAAGCAATATCTGAGATGATATAAAATCTTTCCTCTTTTGCAAGTGCTACAAGTCTTTCGTAAAAATTTTGTGTAACTGTAACGGTTGTTGGGTTGTGTGGAAAATTTACAAGCACATATTTAGGTTTTGGAACACTTTCAGCAATTGCAATTTTTAAATCTTCAAAAAAAGCATCTTCATCTAAATTATATTTTTTATCAAACTTGATTTCCATTTTTCGCACAGCACCACCTGCGAGAGTAAAAGCATATGTGTGAATTGGATAAGTTGGCTCTGGAACAATTGCCATATCACCAACATTTGTTATCGCTTCAACAAGATGAACATAACCCTCTTTGCTTCCCATTGTTGCAACAGTCTCGCTATTTGGGTCTAAATCTACATCATATTTTCTCTTATACCAATCTGCTATTGCAAGTCGTAATTTGTAAATTCCTTTACTTGCTGAGTATCGATAATTTCCCTTTTTTTGTGCGGCCTCAACAAGTTTATCAACAATGTGTTGTGGTGTATCGCCGTCAGGGTTTCCCATGCTGAAATCGATAATATCTTTTCCAGCTCTCCGCTCTCTCATTTTAATATCATTGATCTCTGCAAAGATATATTTTGGAAGTCTGTGGATTTTTTCAAACTGAAATTCGTCAAACATTTTTTTCGTTCTCTATTTTTAAAGTAATGTGAATTGTATCAATTTTGGAATTGTTGGATTTTCA
>AKKQ01000065.1 GCA_000276965.1 Thiovulum sp. ES
GTTGTTTTTCATTTTTCCACCAAGATACACTATTTCTAGAAACACCCATTAACTCAGCTAAGTCTTTTTGATTTACTCCTAAATCTTTCATAGCTTGTTCAATTGGATTTTCTTGTTCCAAAAATCTCCTTTTAACTTTTTAAAATTTTATCACTTTGGCAAATTGAGAAGTCCTGAAACAAGTTCAGGACAAGTTCTGAAATGAATTCGGAGCAAGTTTATGCTGAATTTATTTCAGTATCAATACCGAAACGAGTTCGGCACAAGGCACGGAAACGAGTTCGGCACGAGACGGAATCGAGACTTTAGTCTCGCATGAGGTGGTGCTTGAAACTGAACTTGTTTCCAGTGGGGCAGGACTAAAGTCCTGATTCCAAGTCTCGGACACATACAACAAAGTTACTGCTTAAGTTGATTGTGAATTAGATAAGCAAAATCTACCTTTAGAATAAAGTGTAAAATCCTTACTTCAAAGAAGATATATATATTGCCAAATCAATAATTTCTTGATCCGTTAAAGTAGCTACTTGACCTTTCATAAGACCTTTCATTGCACCACCGTAAGAACCATCTTTGTATCCGTTAAGAGCTGTTTCAATTTTAGCAGCATCCCAACCAGCGATAACTTGAGATTTTACAAGAGCTGATTTTTCAGCATTTTGTCCATGACAAGCAGCACATTTTGCAAAAAGATTTCTCCCTTTTATTGAATCACCATTAATATCTTTTGTACTACTTTTAGGAGCAAAACTATAACTTTGTTTCAACTCTTCTTTTGCTTTAAAAAGTAAACTTAAATACTGACTTTTGATTTCTGTAATTAAGGCACTTCTCTGAATCTCAATTTGATCTACAATTCCTCGTTCAAATTCATCTCTTGTAAAAAATTCACTAATCTCAATAAAAACTTTATCTACGGCAAACCAAGCAGCAACTCCCCCAGCAACAGCACCTATTGCTGTTCCAACGACAGGAACTACCGAACCTGCAGCTGCTCCAATAGCTGCTCCACTAAGTCCTCCTGTAGATTTTACAACGATTTTTCCAGCAACTTTTGCAGCCATTTTAAAACCTATTGCACTTGCAATTTTGTTTGTAATTGTATGAAGAATTGTAGTGCCTATAATCATTTTAGTTTCATGCTTTACGATATTTTCTAAAGTTCCCTTGAAAAACATTGTCATCAATTCTGCACCCTGTTTTGAAATAGAAAAGTGTGATCTATTAAATCTTTCTATTTTTAATGAAAATTTATTTAAATTTTCAGTTTGTTTTATTTGGAGTTGATTCATTGTTCTTTCTAATCTTTGATCGAAATTTACTCTTCCAAATAATTGTCTTCTGATTGTATTTTCTAATTCTCCAACTAAAGCATCTCCTATTTCCGAATATTCACCTTTGAGAGAAAAATGATGATTTGCATAGATAGGAACATTTGATTTTACTTCATTAAAAAGATTGTTAATTTCTTGAATTTCTTCATCTAAATCTCGATAAAAATTTTCTGATAAATCCTTATACTCTTGATCTATTTGTTGATGTATGGCAGGAAGTTCACCTTTAACCTCATTGTAAAAATCTTGGCTCAAGTGAATTCGGTTATTTTCATCTATGAAAATTTTTGGGTCTTCTTCAACTTTTTCTACTTTTGGGTCTTCTTCGATTTTTTTTACATTTTGTTGGTAATAGATAATTCCAACTACAATTAGAGAAACAAAAATTAAAAAATATATTGTTCTCCAAAAAAACTAAAAAAATAATTCCATTTAAAACAACTCCAATCCAAAATTTTCAACTTCTTCCCAAAACTCATCTTGTTCTAAATCTGAAAAGTGTGAAACTGAAAATCCAACATTTTTCAAAAAACTTGCAATATCTCGACTATCATTTACAGAATTTCTCAATTTGCCCGTATTTTGATAATCACCATTTACAATCACAAGAGCCTCTTTTTTCATCTGAACTCCTTTTTTAAATAATTTTATCTAAAATAAACTTCTTGTCTGTGAGCAATTCTCACAACCGTAATTAGGAGAATTTCACCCTCTCTCAAATATACAATTCGATAGTTTCCTGCTCGTTTGCGAAATTTCCCCGTGTGTTTTCCTCTCAAAGGTTTGTCGCCACTGAAAAGACCATTTTCTAAATCTCTCATTTTGTTGAAAATAAGTTTTTGACTTGATTTCTCTATTTTTGAAAGTTCTTTAAAAGCATGGTCGGAAATAATAAGTTTAAACATCTAAACCTAATTTTTTTGCAATTTCTTGGAGTGAAAAGACTTCACTGTTTCCATTTTTGACATCATCGATTCTTTTGTCTGAAACCATTTCATCTAAAGTATCAAAGTATGAACCAACGGCTTTTTCAATAAGATAAGTCCTTGTTCTATCAAGCTCTTTTGCATAATTATCTAAATTGCTTAAAAGCTCTACTTCCATTCTAATATTTATTGCTTTTTTCAATAGTATCCTTTTGTAGATACTAAATTATACAAGACTTTATTTAAAAACACACTATAATTATGTAATAAATATTCTTAAAAGAGAAAAAATGACTTGTAATTTAGTTCAAATTGGAACATCAAAAGGTGTTCGGCTTCCTGCTTCTATTTTAAAAGCTTTGGAATATCCAGAAACTTTTTATCTGCTTTTTGAAAATAATCAAATAGTTTTACAGCCTCAAAAGAGTCGTAAAAATTGGGCAGAATCTTTTAAAGAAATGTCTGGAAATGGTGATGATAAATTGCTAATTGATGATAATATTGATTTGGATATTTTATGAATCAGTATGATATTGTTCTTGTAAATCTTGATCCGACCATTGGTGCTGAAATTAGACCTTGTTTAATTATTTCTCCAGACGAAATGAATAAATATATTTCGACAATTATTATTGCTCCGATGACTTCTAAAAGTCGCGACTATCCAACACGAATAAAGCTAAATGAAAAATCGTTTGTTGTTCTTGACCAAATCAAAACTATTGACAAAAGCCGAGTTATTAAAAAACTTGGTGAAATTGAGAAAGAAAAAATCAATGAAGTTAAAGAGATAATTAAAGTTATGCTTGTTGATTAAACTTTTCTTTTTTTAATAGTGAAATCTGCATTGTGCAACAATTACAAAATCATCAAAAATCTTATAAACCAACCTGTGTTCCGATGTGATTCTTCGGCTGTAATATCCAGAAAGATTCTCTTTTAATTTTTCTGGCTTTCCAATCCCATCACTATCTGATGGATTTCTTTTGATGTCTTCAATTAGTAAATTAACTCGTTTTAGAATTTTTTTGTCTGTTTTCTGCCAAAAAAGATAATCAGTCCAACCATTTTCAGAAAAAGCAACTTTCAATCCAAAAGCTCTCTCTCTTTAAAACTTCCATTTTCAATCTCTTCAACCGATTCCAAAAGCCTATCCCGATTATTTTTTGATGAAAGCAAATAGAGAGTCTCTTTTAATGAGTTATATTCCTCATAAGAAATAACAATTGCCTGTTTTTTGTTCTTTGTTGTGATTAAATACTCTTCACAATCATCAACAACACTGTTAATAATTCCTCTTAAATTGTTTCTTGCTTCTGAGTAAAATACTGATTGCAAATTTTTCCTTTTGTCAATATATTGTCAAATAATAGCATGAATATTTGTTAAGCTTTTAAAAAAGGTTTTTTTATGAAGAAAATGATTTTAATTTCTATTTTTACAGTTTCACTTTTTTCCGAGACTCTCTCAAATATCTCTTTTGAAAGTGGAAAAAATGGTGAAATCATTCCAAAAATATATTTACCAATTTATTGGAGCAAAAATCTTTTTTCAGCAATAAAATATTCGACCTCATCGGCAACAAATTCCGAAACTATTTCAGGATTTGACAATGCAAAAAGTAGCGAAACTGTAAAAGAACAAGCCTTTGGAATAAATATTCTCTCATTCAAAAAAACAGATGTAAATATTGAGACAGAAACAACTTTTTGGATTGCAAAACTCATTTTTGACTTTAAAGCAATTGGTGATTTAAAACCTGCTTTTGGTTTTGGTGAAAAAAATGTAAAACAGAATGATTTTAGTAGAAATGAGAAAATTGTGAAGTTTGGATTTGAAAAACGATTTTAATGTCGGAAATTAATCCGACAAATTTGATTTTACAGAGAAGCCTGTTTTGTAGTTTTCCGATAAGTTTCAATAATATCACCTTCAGCAATATCATTTAAATCTTTTAGCAGAATTCCACATTCATAACCTTTTTTCACTTCATTTACTTCGTCTTTAAATCTTTTCAACGAGTGAATATGAGTATTTGCAAGAACAACACCGTTTCTGATAAGTCGAACAAAAATACCTTTTTCAACTGCACCATCAACAACTAAACAACCTGCAACAATACCCTCTTTAACTTTGAATAGTTGTCGGATTTCAGCTTGTCCTGTATCTTCCTCTTCCTCAATCGGTTTCATCATTCCTGAAAGAATATTTGTTACATCATCAAGAACTTCGTAAATCACCGAGTATGTTTTGAGTTTTACAAGATTTTTTTCTGCAAGGTTTTTTACAACACCAGTCGGTCGAACATTGAAACCAACAATCATGATATTTTCAGCACCGCCAGCGAGAATCACATCGTTTTCAGTAATTCCACCAACACCTTCAGAAATAATATTAACTTTGACCTCATCGTTTCTTAATTCCTCAAGTGAAGATTTAAGAGCTTGAAGAGTTCCATGAACATCAGCTTTTAAGATAATTTTGAGTGTCTCCATTCGACCCTCGGCAATCATCGTATTCAATTCGTCAAGTGATGCTTTTGTAGTTTTAGAAAGTGTTTGGTTTCTCTCGTATTGCAATCTTTTTTCTGCTAGTTCTCGAGCCTCTTTTTCAGAATCTGTTACAACCAAATCTTCACCAGAAGCAGGAACACCGTTTAATCCAACAACAACTCCAGTTTCACCAGGTGCAATTGATTTAATCGTTTTTTTCTGATCGTTAAGAAGCGATCGAACTTTTCCGTAGTGAGAAGCAACAACAATTGAATCCCCAACTCGAAGTGTTCCGTTTTGAACAATAACAGTTGCGACCGAACCTCGACCTTTTTCAACCGTACTTTCAATAATAGTAGCTTTTCCGTTTCGGTTTGGATTTGCTTGTAATTCAAGAATTTCAGCCTGAATAAGAATGTTTTCCAAAATGTCATCAATTCCGTCACCAGTTTTTGCTGAAATAGGAATAAATTCAGTGTCGCCACCCCATTCAACTGGATTTAGTCCAAGTTCCGCAACTTGACCTTTCACCATTTCAGGGTTTGCTCCCTCTTTATCCATTTTGTTAATTGCTACAATAATTGGCACATTTGAGTCTTGAGCATGTTTAACAGCTTCTCGAGTTTGAGGTTTTACTCCATCATCAGCAGCAACAACAATAATTACAATATCAGTAATTTCAGCACCTCTTTTTCTCATTTCAGAAAATGCCGAGTGTCCCGGTGTATCAATAAATGTAATTGGTTTTTCGTTGTGTTTGATTGTGTATGCCCCAATGTGTTGAGTAATTCCACCAGCTTCACCAGAAGCAATTTTTGAGCTACGAATTTTGTCAAGAAGTGAAGTCTTACCATGATCAACATGTCCCATTATTGTAATAATTGGAGCACGAGTCATCAAATCTTCTTCAGTGTCTTCAATGTCCTCGTAATCTTTAACATAGTCAAATTCTGAAGTAACATCAATTGTTGTAACTTCAACATTGAATTCGTCCGCAAGAACCTCAATTACATCGCCTTCTAAAAAGTCATTTTTTGTAACCATCATTCCCATATTGAATAGAATTGTAATTACTTCAGAAAGAGGCTTTTTGATGATTTCAGCGAATTCATAAACCCGAATATTTTCAGGAATCTCAGCACTTGTTACAATTTCATCTTCTTCATTTTTGACTTTTCGTTTTCGTTTTTTTACACTTTTTACAAGACTCTGTTTTGTATGACTTCTCTTTTTATAAGTAGTTTTTCCAGTACCTTTTTTCTTGTCTTTCTTTTTACCAAAACTATCTTCAACTTCTTTGTCTTTTTTATCTTCAAAAAGTGATTGGTCTCGATAATCTAAAAGAACTACTTCCTCTTCATCTTTTACAAGTGAAGTCGTGTATCGATTTTCATCTCCAAAATCTCGATTGAAAATCTCAAGCTCTTCACCATTTTTTCTTTTTGATGCAATACTTTTTCTATTTGCAGAACTACTTTTTCTAGCAGTCAATTCTTTTTTAGCATCTTCAGAGAGACGACCATAATTTCCAGAAATAGCCTCTTTTTTTAGAGGTCTAACTTTTTTAATAATTTTAAGTTTTTTCTGTTTTGGAGCACGAATTCTAGGTGTATCTTCTCTGTTTTCACCCTCTTTATGTCGTGGGTTTCTTCGTGGAGTTCTCTCTCTTCGTTGCTCTCTTTTTTCACCATCTTCTTTTTTATCAGAACTTTTTTCAGAATCCTCTTTTTCGTCTTCTTCTTTTCTAGGAGTAGTAGAGTTATTATTTCTTCTTCGTCTAGGCTGTTGTCTATCAGCATCACTTCTCTGATTTTCTCTTGGGTGTCTATTGTTTCCTCCAGACGACCTTTTTCTAGTCTCTTTTTTGACGGCATTAAAAACTTTTTCCGCCTGCTCTTCAGAGACAGTATCACTTGGTTTTTCTACATCGATGTTTATATCTTTAGCTTTTTCAATAACATCTTTTGGTCTAACACCAAGCTCTTTTGCAATTTCAGTTATTTTGATATTTGACATTAATTAGCAATCTCCTCGACTATTTTCAACAGAACCTCCCGATGTTCTTCTTTTTTACCACATAATTTTGCTACCTGTTTTAGGGGTTTAGTTCCCTTTAGACAATTTTCGCAAAGATAGAAACTTCTACCAGTGCTATTTTCAAACTTTAAAAGTTCGCGATTTTTACATTGGAATCTAAAAAGTTCTTCTTGATTTAACCTAACCCTGCAACTGATACACATTCTTATAGGTTGATGCATCCATTATACCTCTTTATGCAAATTTAAAAATTGCACTTCTTTAGTTGGTATGTAGTTATTGTAATTGTATCACAAGAAATAGTTTATTTAAATTTTTTAAAGTTTAAATATCGTCGGAAAGAAATCCAAAAAAAATTTTACCAATTGAAAAAAATAGAGTTTTTAAATTTGTTAAAATTCAGAAAAAAGGTTTATTGATGAAAAAGTTACTATTTTTTGTTCTATTGTTTGAGACTCTATTTGCGGGTGAAATTATTTGGGAAAAAGATTGGAATAAAGCACTAGAAAAAGCAAAAAACGAAAATCTACCAATCATGATGGTTGTTACTGGGGAACATTGCGGAGCTTGTGAGTGGTTTCATGAAGTTACTTTTCAAAAAGAGACAATTATCGATGAGGTCAGCAAAAATTTTGTAGCAACAACTTTTGACAAAAATTATTTACCGATTGAATATCGAGCAAAAGGAACTCCTTCAACTCTATTTTTTACACCAAAGGGTAAAAAAATCAGATATGTCGCTTACGGTGCTTTGAATTATAAAAAATTTTTACCAATTCTTCAAACAATAAGCGGAAAATTCAGAAAAGAGTAATTTGCTAAATTATATTTTCAAGCGACTACTTTTAATAGTTCCAACACTTCTAGGAATTATTACTCTAAATTTTTTGATCGTTCAGCTAACTCCAGGTGGTCCAGTCGAGCAGATGTTAGCAAAATTAGAGGGACATGATTCCTCAAAATTAGATTCTGTTTCTGGAAAAAAAGGAGAGACTCAAAACAGTGAGAAAATCTCAATTAGCAAAGAGTTAGAAGAGGAGATAAAAAAAGAGTTTGGTTTTGATAAACCTCTTCACGAGCGATATTTTACAATGCTAAAAAATTATCTCACTTTTGATTTGGGAAACAGTTTTTTTCATGATAAGTCTGTTTGGGATTTGATTTTAGAAAAATTACCTGTTTCAATTTCGCTTGGATTTCTTTCAACTCTCCTAATTTATTTAATTTCTGTGCCACTTGGAATTATAAAAGCGGTAACAGACGGTTCAAAACTTGATGTTTGGACAACAATACTTCTTGCAATTGGAAATGCAATACCAACTTTTCTTTTTGCAATTCTTCTTATTGTTGTTTTTGCTTCAGGTAACTTTTTTGAAATTTTTCCACTTCGCGGTTTGACCTCATCGAACTTTGACGAACTTTCAACTTTTCATAAAATTCTTGATTGGCTTTGGCATTTAACTTTACCAGTTTTATCACTTGTGATTGGTTCATTTGCAACAATGACACTACTTACAAAAAACTCGTTTCTCGATGAGATGAAAAAACCGTATGTCATCACAGCTCGATCAAAAGGTTTGCGGGAAAGATATATTCTCAAAAATCATATTTTCCGAAATGGAATGCTGATAATAATTTCAGGTATTCCGTCAGCAATTATTGGAATTCTTTTCACTGGTTCAGTTTTAATTGAAATTATCTTCTCACTTGACGGATTAGGTCTTCTTGGTTTTGAATCAATTTTAAATCGAGATTATCCTGTAATCTTTGGAACTCTCTATATTTTTACTCTCTTCTCTCTACTTTTAAATGTTGTAACAGATTTAACTTATAAATTAATTGATCCACGAATTGATTTTGACAAAAGGTAGAGATTCCAATTTCCGCTTTTTGCGGAAAAAACAAACGAACTTTTCCAAAAATTATTCTAACGAAAAGAAGATCAGGACAAGCCCAATGATAACAATCCTGAACTTGTTTTAGCACAAGTATAATGATGAAAAAAAACCAGATTTTGTCATTGTCGGACTCGATCCGACAATCTTCACGAAAAAAAAGAAGATCATCGGGTCAAGCCCGAGGATGACAATAAAAAACTTGATATGGGGACTATAAGTCGCGAACACAAACAGCAAAGCTATCGTTCGTCTGATTGTTCCAACCGTCGCCGCCATCGTAGAAATAGACAATCCAAGATTTGGAATTATTATATTTATTTATACTCCAATACCAAAAGTCTTTGCTTTGCAAATTTCGGAAACTATTTTTGTTTTTTTGTGCTATTTTTAGTTCATCTTTGTTTGGAAGTCTCCAATCAGAAAAACCAAGAAGTCGAAGTTTTTCACAATATTCACAAGCACTTTTCCAATTCATCATTTCTGCTAAGTCACAATCTTGTGCAGATTTCCAAGATAGAATTTTTCGGTTCTATTTTCTGTTTTGAAACTTGACTTTTGAGTTTTTCAATTTCTTGTTTTCAAACTTTGAATTTCATCA
>AKKQ01000066.1 GCA_000276965.1 Thiovulum sp. ES
TTGCAAATAGATATGGAGTAAATATCTCATTTATTCACCCAGAATATACAAACCAAACTTGTAATAAATGTGGCTGTATAAGTCGAAAAAATAGGAAAACACAAGAAGATTTTTCCTGTATTGAATGTAATTATTCAGAAAATGCCGATTTAAATTCAGCTATAAATATAAAAAATAGAGTTCTCTTAGATGTTCTAAGAGATAAATTTTTACAAATTAATAGTTTTTCAGAATTTAGAAATAAAAATCTCAAAAAAGAGATAATTAAATCTACACTTGAAAATTATTACAGGGTTGCTTGACCATATTTTATGGTTTTAACCTGCTAAATGTTTATTTTGTGCAGGTTTTAGTAACTCTCTTATCAGCCGAATCCAAATTTACAACTTCAAAGTGATTTGCAAAAAGAGACAATTTTAAGCGATGAGGTCGCGGTTAATGGTTTTGACAAAGAGATAAATCTACAAACCGACTATTTGAACGGTTTTGTTTCTGGAAATTTTAAATATAAAAATGGTCAAATCTATTTTTCAAACTCTGGAACAGGTTCGCTTGAAAGTGAAAATTTTCTATTTTATGGAAATAATATTTTGTATAAAAATCAAGAAATTTTAGGTGCTGACAATATTTTTATTGGTGTTCAAAACAGCGGATATTCAGGTGAAAATTTTCAAAATCTATCTGCGGAAATGAGTATTTGTCTCGATGATTTTGAGACTTGCAAAAACTACAATTCACAAAATGAACCTTTCACTTCTCTTCTTAGCGGATTTATCGCGGAAAAAGTTTCTGAAACTGAAATTTATAAAAAAGAGATTGGTTCAGACAAAGATTTTTCTTGGGGATATTGGGCTTATAAATTTGACGGCGAAAATGAAAAAATTCGCGGTGCTTGGATAAATACGAATTTGGAAAGAACAGCAAAAGAGAATATTCCACAAATCGCCACTGCTTCTTATTCTGGTGAAATCTATGGAACAATTGAAAATTCTATTGAACAACAAACAGCGATTGAAATCGAAAACGGAAATTTCTATTTTGACTTTGATTTCACCAATAAAATTATGAACGGGAATTTAAATTTCAATCAATATTCACTGGATTTTAGAGTAAAAAATCAAATTCTTTTTGAAGAAAATTCTGAGAATGATTTTGAATTCAAAAAATCATATTCGACTTCTGTTGTAAATGTCGGAGTTGAAGAAGCTCCACAATTCTTTTTAGAAAATGGAGATGAACCAGTATATTTACAAGGTTCGGGAAATTTCTATGGAGAAAATGGTGAAAATATTGGAGGCGGATTTACCGCTGGTTTCCAAAATGGAGATACTGCAACTGCGACTTTTAAAGGAGAAAAAAAGTGAAATTTGTCGGAATCTCTCCGACAAAAAATTAGAAGAGTTCCATTTCTGTATCTTCTCTATTTCCCCACTCTTTCATTGATGAATCATAGAGTTTCACATTTTTATAACCTAAAACACCGTGAAGAACAAAAAAGTTAAAAGAAGTTTCAAGTCCGCCAGTGCAATAAATAATTAGGTTTTGATTTTTTTGAAATTGAAAACCTTTTGAAAAAACATTTTCTAAAGTCTGTTTGTTGATAAGTTTAAAATCTTTTTCAATGCTATAAATCCATGGATAGCTTAAAGCACCTTTTATATGTCCAAGTCGAGAAACACCATTTGACGATTCCAGTCCAAAATATTGCTTATGCGGTCGTGCATCGATCATTTTGACTTCGCCAATTGATTTCTTGACCTCATCGATATTAATCGCAATAGAAGAATCGATTTGGGCTTTGTATTTACTCTTTGGAACAATTTTTTGCTTAGTTGTTGTTGGCAATTTCTTTTTGACCCAGTTTTTCAAAGTTCCATCAAGAATTGAAACACTCTTAATTCCATAAACATTTAAAGCCCAATAAACATAACTTGAGAAAAGAAGAGATTTATTAGTTGCACCAGTTGAATAGAGAACAACTCTACTATCTCTATCAATTCCTAGTTTTTGAATAAGTGCTTCGATTTCCGACTTTTCTCTTAAAAGTAGATATTTTCCTTTTCGTTTTCTCCACTCTCCAATTGAGGTAGCGACAGAATTCGGAATAAGTGTTTTTTGAATATCACCAACGAGGACAATTCGCAAATCAGAATCGTCTTTATGTTTTTTCAACCATTCCGTTGAAACAAGAGCATCTCCAAAAAGAGAAGCGACAGAGAAAATTGCAAAAATATAGAATACTTTCAATTTCATATGAGACCTTTTTTTGGAGAAATTTTATCAGTTTTTAAGCTTCTTGTAGTTTTTGAAGTCGCTTTTTTACAATCTCAACATGACCTTTGACTCGAACATTTTTCCAGCCATGAACAATTTTATTATCTGGTGAAATAATATAAGTTGAACGAATCACACCATCGTACTCTTTTCCAAAATTCTTCTTCATTCCCCAAGCATCATATGCTTTTAAAACACTCTTTTCTTCATCAGAAAGTAGAGAAATTCCGATGTTATGTTTCTCGATAAAACCCCTGTGTTTTTCTGGAGAATCTGGAGAAACTCCGATAACTGTTGCACCAAGTTTTTGAAATTCACTAAATTCATTTGTAAAATCACAAGCTTCTGTTGTGCATCCAGGTGTGTTGTCTTTTGGATAGAAATAGAGAACTTTCCAAATTCCTGAAAACTCTTTTAAACAGATTTCGACCTCATCGCTATTTTTCAAACAAAATTCTGGAGCATTAACACCAATTTCTAACATGGATTTCCCTTTTTTTGAGAGAATTCTAACATCTAAAAATATTCTACTTTTTCTCTTTTTTTAAAATTCTCTCTTCAAAATCGAGAAATGAGAGATAGTCGATATACTCGATGTAATTTTCTTTGTCATTTGGATATACCGCTTCGATATATTTTCCATATGCTCGGATTTCATCGTAGGAATAACTCTTTTCAAGCCAACCGATAAAAATATGATTTTTTTTGTAAAAATCTTCCCTGTTCTCTTTTTTAAAAATTCCTTCCCCAAAAAGAGTTATTGAAAGTAGAACTGCTCCTATAAAAATTTTCATAATTTATCCCCGTCTTCAAGATTTTCAGCCGTTGGAGTTTGAATATATCCCTCGCCTTTGTCTGTTGATTTTTCAACAACACTCTCTTTTGTCTCACTAAAAATTTCATCCAAATCTCTCTCTCCATCAATAACTTCTTTCAGCAAGAAATATGTGAAAAGTCGATGCCCTTTAATTTCATAGGAGTTTGAAAAATCTTTTTCGCCTCCAGCGGTGATAATTTTCAACTTCTCAAAATCTTTTGTTGATGGTTTTACATAGACAAAAGAACTTGCGAGACCACGACCACCAAGAAGGTCTTCCTCTTTTCCATTCTCATTTTCTGCTGAACCTGAAAAGCAGGAATCGATAACAGTAACAACTTTTTTGGCTCGTGTTTTTTGCAACTTTTGATAAATATTTCTAAGTTTTAGCTCGTCTGAATTTTCACTGACTCCCTTTACCATGGAAGTAGCTTCGCTATCTTTTGCAGTTAATAAAGCTCCATTTTGCGATGGAATTCCATGACCTGAGTAGTAAAAATAGATTGTATCGCCTCTTTCAATATTTCTTTGTAAATCTGTGAATATTTTAAGAATATTTTTTTCAGTCGCATTTTCACCAATTGCAGTTAAGATTTGATTTTTTGGAACACCAAGAAGTTTATGGAAAGTGTCTTTTAAAAGTAAAGAGCTACGAACAGAGAAAGGAACAGTTCCTAAATCTTCATAATTTTCAACTCCAATAACAACAAGCCACTTTTTTGAATCTAATGTTGCGAAATCTTTTCTCTCTAAATCTTTTCTCAAATCATTGTCAAAAGATTCATCTGCGATTGATTCTAGAGTTTTTTCTGGAATTGCACTCAAAGAGTATTTGACTTTTTTTGGAATTCCAAAATATAAATTTCTCGAGAATTTTGCACCATCTCTATTTATATAGCCGATGAGGTTTTTTCCACCAATTTCAAATTTTGAAAATTCAAATTTGAGATTTTCGTTCTCTTTCCAAAACTCAACTTCAATACTATTTTCACCATTTTTAAAATCTAAAATAAGATCTCTTGCACTGCTTCTATTATTCACATTTAAAAGAAATTTTTGTTGGAAATCTGTTTTTGTTGAGTATAAAATTACTGAAAGATACCCATTGTAGAATCTTCCAAATTCAAGAGAGAGATTTCCGAGTGCTTTTGGAATTACTTTGAGTGTAAAGTTGTCTATTTTTTCGTGGCTTTCCTCGAGGTTTTGGTGAAAAAATCTCTTGTCTTTTTCCAAACTCCAATTAAAAAGAGATGCTTGGTAATTAAACCTAGCAATGGCTTTATTGTATTTTCGCAATTCTTCTTTATATGCCTCTTTCTCATCGGAACTAAAATTTAATTGGTAAGTTGGTGGAGATAGAGATACTCTTTTTGGTTCTGTTTCAAATTTTATGAAGTTAGAAAAATTTAGGAAATTTCCAATTTCGCTCGAAACAGCATTGTAGAGTTTTATGTGATTTTTTTCTATTTGAAAACCGTTTTTAACTCTAATTTTAACTTTACGATCTTCAACAAAACTCTGCAACTCAAGAGAAGATTTAATGAAATTTTCTTCGACAAGTCGATAGGAAAGAAATGCTTTTCGTCGCTCACCATCACTTAATTTTTTAAGACTCTTTTTTTGAAGGTATTTTTTTAAAAATGTCTGTTCCTCAGCGAGTTTGTCAAAACCGTTTGCGATTTCAATGAATTTAACAAGATAATTTAATTTCTCTTTTCGCAATCTTTTTAAGACTTTTATCTCTTTTTCAGATTTTTTTATATTTTCAGAAGCATTTGATACTTTGCTTTGTGCAATTGTTCCAGAAACTCCGTTTCCAACACGGCTAAAAATACCGCCATTACAACCCTCAAAAATGAGGACAAAAGCTAATAAGCTAAAAATTTTATACATTTTTTCTCCTACCAAAGTCCAAGTTCTACACGAATTTGAGTTTCCCAAATTTCACTATCGTCATACTCTTTAATGCCATACTCATCAACTTTTTCATCCTGTTTCCAATAGGAAGCTTCAACTCCCATATTCAGATAGATTCCATAATCTGAAAACCAAATCCAGCCAAGCCCAAGAACAGGACGAAATTGACTCTCCTGTTTTCTATAAATATAACCGCTATTTTCGAGAATTTGATCGACACCAATTTTAAAATACCCATCTGCACCGTCAATCTCTTTATCAGCTAAACCGACTAACCAGTGATATTGCAAAACTTCATATGAATTATTGAACGGCTCTAAATCTCTAAATTTTGATGAGGTCTCTAAGTCAGTATATTCATTGGAGATTTTTTCTCTTCTTGAAATTAGTTCAGTAACTTTTCTGTATTCAACTCCCAATCCGTAATATCTTAAACCGAAAAAATATCCTTTTCCCTCGGAATATAATTCGCTTGTTCTGACTTCATCAATATCAGAAGTCTCTGTTAAATATGAGAAAAATCCTCCCCCAAAAATGTGTAATCCTCTATGATTTCTGTTGAGTTCTCGACTTCGATTTTTTGATTCTGTCAAATCTTTATTTGCCTCTCTCAAATCTGTTTTATAACCAACAAGAGAGACCTCATCCCAATCTTCACGATCTTCCATCTCAGAATTGACCTCATCGATAGCATTGTTGGTTTTTAGCATTTTTCGCTCTAATTCCCTCTTTTCTAATTCAACAGTCTCAATTTTGGTATTAATTTCAGAAGTCTTTTGACTGCAACTAATAAAAAAAGTTGAAACTAAAAAGAGAGAGAGCAGGGGAAGATTTTTCATCATAATTCTCCGTTTCGCTTTTTTACTGAGTATTTTCTAGCGAGTTACCCATAATTTGGATTTCATCTTCTCCGCTAATAACAATCTCATTATCAGAATTAAAGAGTTTGCCTTTTTTATCTTTTTTGCCGTAATCAACCCGAATTAAAATCTCTTTGATTGTATTTAATCGAGCAAGTTTTTTGTTGTCCGACCGAACAATTGTCCAAGGCGATTTTGTTGTGTGTGAAGAGAGTAGCATTGAGTATTTTACAATTGTGTATTTTTCCCAAAGGTCTTGAGAGAGTTTATCGACTGGTGAAAGTTTATACTGTTTGAGCGGATCAGTCTCTCTCTTCTTGAATCGTTTTGCCTGTTCTTTTTTGCTCACTGAAAAGTAAAATTTCATAACAATAATTCCAGAATCAACAAGCATCTCCTCAAATTTAGGAACATCTTTTAAAAATTGTGAATGTTCTTCAGCTGAACAGAATCCCATAACTGGCTCAACACCACCACGGTTATACCAACTTCTATCAAAAAGAACAATTTCACCCGCACTTGGCAAATGTTGAATGTATCTCTGAAAATACCACTCTGTTTTTTCTCGGTCTGATGGTTTTTCAAGTGCAACAATTCTAGCACCCCGTGGATTTAAATGTTCAATAATTCGTTTAATTGTTCCACCTTTTCCCGCAGCATCTCGCCCCTCAAAAATAAGAAGCATTTTTAAACCATGCTCTTTTACATAGTTTTGCATTTTAAGTAATTCGATTTGAAGAAGTTTTAACTCTTCCTCATATTCATTAACTCCAATTTTCTTTTTTGGTCTTTTTATACGATCCATGGTTTTCCCATAATTTAAAAAATTTAAGTTTATTATAGTGAAATAGAATTTATTAAAATTTATTTTTTTTACTAGAACCGGGATTTTAATTTTTCCGCTGTGAAATTTGGAGGGGTCAATAACTCCGCCTTAAAGAGCGGAGCTTGTAGATTAGCTATTCGCTGACCTTTACTTTTTTTTACAT
Source organism: Thiovulum sp. ES (assembly GCA_000276965.1). NCBI lineage: Bacteria > Pseudomonadati > Campylobacterota > Epsilonproteobacteria > Campylobacterales > Sulfurimonadaceae > Thiovulum > Thiovulum sp. ES. Next base: position 6,858 of record AKKQ01000066.1, read on the forward strand.
TTGTTAAATCGCTAAAAGCGACCTGTTAGTAATTATTTGTTATTTTTCTGTTGGAATTATACAAAATTTTAGAAAGGAGAGGCGACTTCCTTCCCGCCATAAATGGCGAGGTCTCCGTCGCAAATTATTGATGAATTTTTTTAATCTACTTTTTTAACATCTTTGTAGAATTCACCATGAACTTTTTTACCATCAAGATAAATTGTTGGAGTTCCACGAACTTCTAATTCATCAGCAACTCTCATATCATTTTCGACTTCAACAACTGCAACTTTATTGTCTAAATCAGCAACTGTGTATTTTTGACCTGTTGCATCATTAAATGCTTTTACAATTTTTGCATTGTCGTACTCTCGACCGCTGATTTTTGAGCTATAAGCTTTTCCAATCGCATCAATTTGTCCCCGAATTTGTGCAAGATACATCAATTTTGAGAGTGGCACAGAAGCTGGGTGAATTGATTGGAGTGGTAAGTGGTAGTAATAAACAGCAAAAGTTTTTGGATAGTTTTTAGCATAGTCAAGAAGAGCAGGAATACTTCGTTGGCAATATGGGCAAAGTGGATCACTAAAAATCACAACTTTGTGTTTTGCATCAGCATTTCCATAAATTAAGTGTGTTTTGTTGTAGTGTTCTTCTCCAACTTTTGGTTGAAAAATTGATTTCCACTCTGTCGCATCTTCTAAAGAAGAGAGAGTTTCTGTAAAATTACAGCCATCTGTAAAAAAAACATTTGTTTGCTCAAACGGTTGAGTTTTTCCACCTCTAGTAAATTTTCCTGAAAACTTCAGTTTGACACCCTTCCAAACATTAAAAGAGTTTGGAACAACTTTTGAATCAATAACCTCAACTTTTAAGTTTGAGACACTTGGATTTTGCGAAAATTTCGCTTGTAAGAGAGAAGATAACTTCTCTTCATGCTTTGTACCTAAACAAGAAGCAGAAAGAGAAACAGAGAAAAGCAGTGTTGCAAAAGATGTAAATAATTTCACACTCTGACCTTTTAAAAAAATTTTCGCAAATTTTACACTCTTTATTTGACAAAACTATTTTTTTGCTTTTTATCGAAAAGACTGATAATTAAAATTTTGGAAAGTGATGGAGAAAGGAGAAATTTTGGAAATTGACAAAAGCACACCATCAGCTTATTGGAAGAGAAAAGATGAAGTTCCGACTCCAGCAATGACCCTGAAATGAGTTTGGGGATACAGGAAAAGACTTTATGCTGAGTTTATTTCAGTATCAATCCCGAAACGAGTTCGGCACAAGACCGAGACTTTAGTCTCGCATGAAGTGGGGCTTGTCCTGTGCTTGGACACGGGGCAGGACTAAAGTCCTGATTCCAAATCACAAAATTGTTTCTATTTTCCATTTTAATTGGTTGTAAGCATTTCCAATTTCCAAACAAAACTCTTTTCCCGATGAGGTTGGTCGCCAAATTCCATTTTCATCTCGAAATTGAAAACCTTTTTTCTCTAAAATCAAATTTATTTCTGCTCCAGACATTCCTAAAAATTTTCCGAGTTCCGTTGGCAAAAAATATGAGTTTTGGAAATGAATTCCAAATTTGTCAAGATTAGATTCTCCTGTTTCGTTTTTGTGGAAATTATCAAGTTGGATTTTTTCAAGTGGGTTTTCCAATTTTTTGAATTCAGACAAAAGAGCATTTCCAGTTTGCAAAATTTCCAAACTTTTTTGTGGAGTGAGTTTTTCAGTTTCTGTTTTTTGCAGGGAGTAAGAACCAGTTTTTAAAATTTCTTCTATCACTTCATCACACCAAACAGCAAAATATGGATCAAGCCGACGAGAAAATGCAGTAATTAGCTTTTTGTGAATCCAAGTTCCTGTAAGAGATTTATCGTTTCCACCCTTACCCAAAACAAGCCGTAAAGCCCCTAGCTTTAGCTATGGGGATATAAGGCTTTAAAATTATGATAGTGGATTTATCCACTTGAAATAATTTTATGTATAATTTGTATTGAAAATATCGCGAAGGGTAAAATCTCGGATATAAATTTGAGTTGGGGCATCAACTCTTGTGGAGAGGAAGTAAGACCTATTTTTTTAGGCTTTTCTCGATGAAACAGAATCCCCTAGCTTTAGCTATGGGGAGTATGTCAATGGCTTGTTTATTGAATCGTTTTGCAATTTGAGTTGCATTGATATAGAGAGAATTTGAGTAGTCGAAAAAAACTTCAATATCGTTGTAAGTCTTTGATATAATATTCAAAGTATTCCTTATTGGATTAGTATTTCTGAATTGGTTGGTTTTGGAAGATGAACCAATTCGGAGGAAATTATATCTAAATACTTAGCATTAAAAGATTTCTATTTATATTTCTTAAAAAGTTCAACAAAATTTGAATGCTCTTTTTCTTTTTTTAAAAGTTCAATAAGTCTAAAAGCCCATTTTGGGATA
>AKKQ01000067.1 GCA_000276965.1 Thiovulum sp. ES
CTGGAACTCTTTTTGTGAATGGTACTGAAATTTCATCTTCTGGTGGAACTGACAGAGCAACAATTTTAAATTCTGCAACTGATTCTAAAGCTCCCGTGATAACAGGAGAAAATGCTCTTGCTTGGGGTGAAAACACAACAGCTTCTGGTTCACAATCAACAGCTTTTGGTAGTGGCACAGGAGCTTCTAATTCACAATCAACAGCTTTTGGTTATAAGTCAAAAGCTTCTGGTTCACAATCAACAGCTTGGGGTGGAGTAACTTTTGCAACTCAGACTATTTATCCAGCAACATTTGATCCAAATACTGGGCCAACTTCTGCTTATGTAGGTGATAACACAGATTATGCTGAAGGAGGAATAGCTTCTGGAACTGGATCAACAGCATTTGGTACATTAACAAAAGCTTCTGGTAGCCTTTCAACAGCTTGGGGTGGAAAGATTTTAATTGACAATATAGAAACAGTTGACCAAGGTTTTACTGCATATGATGATGAAGTTGTAAGAGGTGGTTATGCAACTGGAGAGGCATCAACAGCTTTTGGTGTTGAAACAAATGCCTCTGGTGAAGGTTCAACAGCTTTTGGTGGAGAAACAAATGCGACTGGTAATTACTCAACAGCTTTTGGTTATGGAACAGCAGCACATGAAGACAACATGACAGCAATTGGTCAATACAATACTTTGAATAATTCCCATACTCTCTTTGTTATTGGAAACGGTTCAGACAAACAAAACCGAAGTGATGCTTTAAAAGTTTTTGATGATGGAAATGTTTCAGTTTCTGGAAAACTTTTCGTAAATGGTCAAGAAATTACTTCAGGTGGAGGAAGTTCTTCTGTTGCGCTCGCAGATTTGACAGACGGAATAACAGCAACGGCAACAGAAATTGATTATCTTTCTGGTGTGTCAAGCAATGTACAAACTCAACTTGATGGAAAACTAGATTCTGTTTCACTTGCAGATTTGACAGATGGAATAATAGCAACGGCAACAGAGATTGACTACCTTGACAATGTAAGAAGCAATGTTCAAACTCAATTTGACGAAATGAACCAAACTGTTTTAAGATATGCAACTGGAAATGCTACTCCAAAAATGACAGGAACAAATGCACTTGCTTGGGGTTCAAGTACAACAGCTGTAGGAGATTATTCAACAGCTTGGGGTTCAAGTACAACAGCTTCTGGAGGTCAATCAACAGCTTGGGGTTCAAGTACAACAGCTTCTGATTCATTTGATACTGCTTGGGGAATTTCAACAACAGCTTCTGGAGGTCAATCAACTGCTTGGGGTTCAAGTACAACAGCTTCTGGAATAGGTTCAACAGCTTGGGGAATGATGACTGAATCTTCTTCATATCAATCAACTACTTGGGGACAATCAACAAAAGCTTCTGATTCGTATGCAACAGCTTTTGGTTATGACACTAGAGCTTCTGGAATGGGTTCAACAGCTTGGGGTGGATTTCTTGATGAGGGACTTGTAAAAGGTGGAAAAGCATCAGGAAAAGGTTCAACTGCATTTGGAGCAGAGACAAATGCTTCTGGTGTAGTTTCAACTGCTTGGGGAAGTCAAACAAAAGCTTTAGGAGACTATTCAACAGCTTTTGGTCAAGATTCAAATGCTTCAGGAGAAGGTTCAACTGCTTGGGGTCAAGAGAATAATGCAACTGGAGACTACTCAACAGCTTTTGGTGTTCAATCAGTTGCTTCTGGTTATGGCTCAATGGCTTTTGGTGAAAAGGCTGTGGCAACTGGAGATTATGCAATTGCTTTAGGTGGTTACAATCTTGCAAGTGGATACGGTGCAGTCGCTTTAAATATGGGAACAGCTTCTGGAGATTATTCAACAGCCTTTGGTATTTCAGCAATAGCTTCTGCCCAAAGCTCAACAGCTTGGGGAATGGATACAGAAGCTTCTGGTTCTCAATCAACAGCTTTTGGTTCTCAATCAACAGCTTCTGGTTCTCAATCAACAGCTTGGGGACAAAGTTCAACCGCTTCGAATTCGTATGCAACAGCTTGGGGTAGTTTAACAACAGCTTCTGGAGGTCAATCAACTGCTTTTGGAAGCAGAACAAATGCTTCTGGAAATTATGCAACAGCTTTTGGTTTTAATACAAAAGCTTTAGGAGACTATTCAACAGCTTGGGGACAAGATTCAAATGCAACCGGCACACATTCAACTGCTTCAGGTACACAAACTTTAGCCTCTGGAGTTCAATCCACAGCTTTTGGATTTGGAACAAGAGCAACAAATGAGGTTTCAACAGCTTTTGGTTATGAAACAAAAGCTTCTGGTTGGGGAGCAACTACTTTTGGTTACACCACAACAGCTTCTGGAGATCAATCAATTGCTTTGGGTGATGGGACAATTGCTTCTGCCCCAAACTCGCTAGCTTGGGGAAAAGGGACAGAAGCTTCTGGTGAAAATTCAACAGCTTTTGGTAAGTCAACAACAGCTTCTGATAGTTATGCAACAGCTTTTGGTTATGGAACAACAGCTTCTGGTCTGAAATCAACAGCTTGGGGTGAAACCACAAAGGCTTTGGGTTTTTATGCAACAGCTTTTGGTAAAGAAACAACAGCAAGTGAAATAGGTGCAACAGCTTGGGGAATGGAAACAACAGCTGCAGGAGATTATTCAACTGCTTTTGGTAAAACAACAACAGCTGCAGGAGATTATTCAACTGCTTTTGGTAAAACAACAACAGCTGTAGGAGATTATTCAACCGCTTTTGGATATTACACAACAGCTGTAGGAGATTATTCAACTGCTTTTGGTACTGGCACAACGGCAAACGAAAATTCAATGACGGTAATTGGTAAATATAATAATACTGGTGATCATACGGGAATATTATTTGTTATTGGAAATGGTACAGGTGCATTTGATACAAGTGATGCTTTTATTGTTTATGACGATGGAACTGGTGAATCTGCTGGTGGTATTACAACAACATCTGATAGAAGATTGAAAACAGATATTCAGCCTATTGAAAATGCTCTCCAAATTGTTAAAGAGATCAATGGGGTTCGATATAACTGGATTGATTCAAACAGAGAAGAGTCTCGACAAATTGGTGTAATTGCTCAAGATGTTCAAGCTGTTGCTCCTGAACTTGTTCGTGAAGGAAACAATGGCTATCTTTCGGTGAATTACTCTCAAATGGCTGGTGTTTTTGTTGAAGCTATCAAAGAACAACAAGCAGAAATCGAAGAACTCAAAGAGACAAATAGAAAACTAATTGAAGCTCTAAAAACTCTCGGTATCGAAATTGAGTAGGGGTTTTCCCCCTCAAAAAGGTTTATTATGAAAAAACCATTAATTTTATCAGCGATAACCTCATCGCTTCTTTTTGGGGCTTTGAAAGTTGAAAGACCTGTTATTAGTAGTTTTAGTGGAGAACTTTCAAGTTCAAGCTATACACTCAATACATCAAGTGGTTTTATCGTTGGTTTTGAAAGTAAAAGTGAAGAAGACAACAAAAGTAATTTTGTAAATAAAAATCTTGGCTTATACTCAAATCCAGAAGACTACAATATTGAGCCAACTATCACTACAAGTTCTTCAGTTTCAACAAATGAAGATGTCGCAAGAACTATAAGTTTTTCAATCAACGATGCTGAAGACGATACAATCGAAACAACAATTATCAAAAATGGTTCTCGAGGAACACTTTACGGAAGCGGGACGAGTTTCAGATATGCTCCCAAATCAAATCTCTATGGTTCAGATTCTGTAACAATTGAATTTGATGATGGTTTTGGTGGAGTTGTAACAAAAAATATAGATATTTATATTTCATCTGTTGATGATGCTCCGTCAATTGGAACTCTTCCAACAACAACAGCTGATGAAGATAGTTCAGCAAAAACTGTTTCGATCTCGATTTCTGATGTTGATAGTAATGTTGCAAATGCTTCGATTTCAGTTTCAAACAGCAATTCTGCGATTGTCTCAACTTCTGTTAGTGGAACAACTTTAACACTAACACCGATTGCTGACAAATTTGGAAATGCAACAATTACAGTTTCAGCTATTCTTGATGGAAAAAGCACGGCACGAAGTTTTTCATACACTCTAAATTCTGTTGATGATGTTCCTGTTTTAAAACAGATTTCCGCACAAACTGCTTTAGAAGATAGTGGAGCAATCTCAATTCCAATTCAACTTTCTGATATTGATTCTGAAGTTAGCAATGCAAATTATTCAATCACTAACAGTAATACGGAAATTGCAACCGCTGAAATATCTGGCATGAACCTCATCGTTACTCCAATTGAGAATATGTTTGGTTCTTCCACAATTTCAGTTTCTGCGACACTTGACGGAAAAACTGTTTCACAAAGTTTCTCATATAACTTAACTTCAGTAGATGATGCACCAACTCTACAATCAATTTCAAATCTCAGCAGTTCTGGTGAAAGTTCAACAGTTGCACTCAATTTAGAAGATATTGATTCTGATATAAATTCCGCCTCTTTTGTTGTAACAAGTTCAAACCCTGCCGTAGCAACTGGAAAAGTTGAAAATGGGCAGTTAATTGTTACTCCAACAGGTGAAGAGTCTGGGGCGGTAGAATTTACAGTTTCCGCAACTCTTGATGGTAGTAGTGTTTCTCAATCTTTCCAATATGAAGTTGCCTTACCAGTTGAATCTGATATTGAGATTTCAGCAATTGATGATCTTGATTTGGAAATGAGTGGCGAGACTCAAAGTCAAAATATCTCATTCTCTGTTGAATCTTTATTACCTGTCTCTTCAATTGTCGTTACTTCTAGTTCTCAAAATATTTCTGTCTCAAGTTCAGATAATTCTCTTTCAATCTCAATTGATGGTAGTTTTGTTGGAAATTCAACAATCACACTTACAGCAACTGATGAAAACGGAGAAAAAGCAACTGAAACTTTCAATATTACTGTTTCTGCAAATGAGACTCAAGTTTGTCTTTATGAAAGTTCAAACGAACTCACTTTTGAAACAATTCAGGGAGCAAATGAGCGACAAGACTATATCCGAACAGATTTAAATCTAATTACTGCTTTAGATGTTTGTGGCGAAAATATTCCAGTCTCTTGGAAATCTTCAAATAGTGGAATTGTCTCGAGTTCAGGGGCCATTACAATTGATGAAGAGAAAGATTATACTGTTCAGCTTGTCGCAACAATTGGAGAGGGTGAAGAAGCAACAACTAAAAATTTCCTTGTAACAATTCCAAAAGATGAACTTACAGATGAAATCGCTGTTTCTCAAACAATAGATATTTTAACTTTTGATTCTATAAAAGGCTCAAATCTAAAAAGAAGTGAGATTTACAGCTCTCTTGTTTTATCTACCGAAGGAGTTTCCGATACAGAAATCTCTTGGAGTAGTAATAATGAAGCAGTTGGTAGCGACGGTTCTATTTATCCTACAAACGAAGATATAATCTTTAGCTTAACTGCGACTGTTAGCAAAGGTGATGTTTCAGATATAAAACTTTTCCTTTTGACTCTTAAAGGTGAAAAAGCTGATGATTTAGAAATTATAAATTCTGATAAAGAGTGGCTGACAATTTCAAATATTCTTGGCGGAAATGTTGATAGTTCAAATGTAAAAACAGCTCTAAATTTACCAGAATATGGTGCAAACGGTTCAGAAATTGAGTGGAGCAGTTCAAACGGCTTAGTTATTTCTGATAGTGGAGAAGTTAGTAGAGATGTTTATATTGATAAATATATTCAAATTACTGCCTATTTATCTTCAGGTGTTGAGACTAATGAAAAAGTTTTCTCTCTAAAAGTTCCAAAATTGATTGAAGTTTCTGAAATTGAAAAACTTGAATTTGATAGAGTTGAAGATGTTGAAGATAATCAGACAAAAACAGTTTCAATTTTCCTTAAAGATGAAGATAATGAGAGTGTCTCAACAACAGTTTCTGTTTCAAAAACTCTTCAAGAAATTGCAGAAACAACTATTACTGATGAAGCTGTAAAAACAACTATTGAATCTGAAAATGGTAGTGCAACAGTTCTTTTAAGTAGTGATGGAACTTCTGCTACAAAAGTTGAAACGGTTGATGAAAATGGAAACTCTTTTGAGACAAAAATCTCAATTGCAACAACTGGTAGCCAGACTGAAGTTGCTGAAGATGGAACAATTGTTTCTAAAATTGGAAATAGTGAAATTAAAGTTGCAAAAACTGGAGAAATTGAAACGATTGTCGGAAAATCTGTCGCACAATCAAAACTAGCTGGTGGTTCTGTTTCTGTAACAAACAAAGGAATTGAAACAGCATTTGAAGAGATTGTTGGTGGAACTGTCTTGAAAGCAAAAGTCTCAACAGATGAAAATGCGAAAACTCAAACTTCATTTACAGTTGTTGATTTAACAACAGGCGAAACAACAGATTTAGAAAGCACTCTTTCAGATGGACAAAGTTTTGATGATAATTCAACATTTGAGATTGATAAAGACTCCTCTGGCGAACTCTTAATTAAAATTGGAACAACTCTTTCAAATGAATTGGAGATTAAATAATGAGAAATATATTTTTAAACTCGATTGTTCTTTCATCACTCATTTTTGTTGGTTGTTCTAGTGGTTTTAATGATGATGTTATTCCAGATAGAAATGAAACAGAAGTAGTCGAAAGTCCCGAAGTCAATGAGACAGAAGTAATTGAAAGTCCAGAAATCAATGAAACAGAAGTAATTGAAAGTCCAGAAATCAATGAAACTGTTAATACAAAAACAACTCTTTCAATTCCTCTTTGCGATGAGGTTCTCTCTTTAGAGAGTGGGGATAAAATCCAAAAAATCTCTGAAAATCCGCAAATTGAAATTCAGCATTTAGCAAATGGAGAAAAATCTATTTGTGTAAAAAGTGGTGAAGCTCAAGTAGAGAGATTATCGAAATAATTTTTATAGAGACTCTTTGTCTCTTTTTGTCGGAAGAAAATCCGACAAAGAATCTATTTAAAGATTGTGAAGAGAATAATTATTGCAATTCCAAAAATCCAAAATCCATTCAAACTTTCCACTTTTGTGAAATTGACAAAAATATTTTGAGAAATCGGAACAGTTTTATTTACAGCTCCATCAACTACTTTTCGGTCAGACCAAAAAAGTGCTTTTGAAATTCCATTTACAACAATGTTTTTTGAAACAAAAGTGATAAATGCCTGAACATAATATCCGTTGTAAAGAACTTTATGCACAATATTTAAAAACGGTTGGCTGTAAAGTTTGTGAATCATTTCCAAATTTGAGTAAAACTTGAAAGTCGCATATCCCAAAAATAGAATAGAAGCAACTGCGACAATTTGGAATTCCACTGGAGGGTGTTCGCTGTGATAATTTAAAAAGTGAAGAATATCTTCGTAGAAAATTCCCATGAGAGTTGTTGCCGTTGCCATAATTCCAAGTGGTAGAAGAATCCAGAATGGTGATGGTTTTTTGATTTCAATCTTTTCTCTTTGCTCACCTGTGAAAGCTAAAATCCAAATTCTTGAAATATAAACTACTGAAAGAAGTCCCGCAATTGTTACAAGAACCTCATCAGCACCAAATAGAACTGAATCTTTACTATGGAAACCACCAAACGGAGGAACACCTGAAAGAGATAAACCAGCAATTGCAATTAGTCCTGCAAGAATAGGGGTATGTTTTCCAATTCCGCCAAGTTTCCAAACATCTTTTTGATGATGAGCGATTAAAATTACAGCTCCAAAACCGAGGAAAAGTAGAGCTTTAAATACGGCATGATTTATCAAATGTCCGACACCCGCAGAAAGAAGTCCCGCACCGAGTCCAGCAAAAGCTAGTGAAAGGTGAGACATTGTCGAATATGCAAGAGCTTTTTTCATTTCTCGCTGAACAATTGCACTTGTCGCACCGATAAATGCCGAGAGACTTGCAATTGCTAAAACAACTGGTAGAGCTTCCGCATAAGAGTAGAAATCAAAAAGTCGAGCCACGATGTAAATTCCACTATTTACCATTGTCGCACCGTGAATAAGTGCTGAAACAGTTGTTGGTCCTTCCATCGCATTCATTAGCCAAGGGAAAAGTGGAAATTGTCCAGACTTTCCAATCGATGCGATAAAAATGAAAACTGCAATCACAAATGCTACATCTTTACTCATTTCCGTATTATTGATGTCGATGAGGTTCAGGCTTCCTCCAAAATAGAATAGAAGACCGATTGATGCAAAAAGAAAAATATCCCCAAATCGAGTGTATAAAAATGCTTGTTGTCCTGCATCTGCTGGTGCTGATTTTGTATGCCAAAAACTGATTAGCAGATATGAAGCAAGTCCCATGAGTTCCCAACCAAAAAAGACGGAAATCATATCTCCACCTGTTACAAGTAGAACCATTCCACCGATAAAAAATAGAACTTTTGAGTGGTATCTTCTCTGTTCTGGCTCTTCTGCCATGTAACTTTTGCTAAAGTGAATATCAAGAAAACCTAAACCTGTCGCAATTAAAAGCATGACAAGAGAGAGTTTATCAATATATAAACCAAGTGGAATTGAGAAATTTCCAAATGCTATCCACTCATTTGAGACTGTAATTGGATTTGTGTAGTTCCAAAAAAGCAAAACAACTGATGAAAAAAGTGCTAATCCAAAAGCATAGCCGACCCAAAAAGAGAATCTGTTTCCCGCAAAAAATGTTAAAACTGCTCCAATAAAAGGGAGTAGGACAATTAAAATTTCTAAACTCATTCGGCAACTCCAATTTTATTGATTTCCGTAGCACCTGTAACTCTGTTTGTGATAAGGAAAATGAGAACACCCGCCGCAGCCTCAAGAGTTGCAATTGCGATAATCATGTAAGAGAGTGAAAGATTGTCATTTAATCCGTAATGTTTTCCTGTTGAAGCAAGAAACAGAATTACGGCATTAAGTAACATTTCGAGAGAGAAAAATATTTTTAGAAAGTTCTTTTGAGTTGCTAAACCAAAAAGACCAATTCCAAAAAGTGAAACAGCAATTAATATTTCAAATTGAAGCAAAATAAACCCTTTTTTTAAGATTGTATTTACAATAGTGTCGAAAAGATGAAACTATTTAACACTATTTTACTATTAAAGAATATTGTTTATGAAAATTTTGATAGCAGTAAAATAGAGGATTTAAAGTCGATTTATAAAAACTTGCTTTTTGTAAAATTAGAGATTGATAAATA
>AKKQ01000068.1 GCA_000276965.1 Thiovulum sp. ES
CCACAGACTCTTCTTTTAATAATCGTTTCATTTTATGACTGTCTTTACTGATATTATGAACAGAAGACAAATATTCAATTAGTTCGTATTCTGTTTCAATATTTGAGAGGCTTTTCATTAGTTGGATAGCTTTAACTACTCTTAGTCTTATTGTGCTGTTACTTAGATAAGATATATCCCCCACAATTGAGAAGGTCTTTAAGAAATAATATTTATGAGAAGTGTTAGCTAAAGCTGTTGGCAACATAGTGTGTAAGTCCTCACGAACCTTATTAGGAGATTTTTCAGGTCTCTGAGACAATAATTGTAATTTCTTTAACCCAGAATGCACTCGTTTTGAAACTCCTAGTTGAGATAGACCGAATAGTTCTCCAATTTTCTGTTGAGATATTCCAAGATATAAATTCAAATAGATGAAATTTACCTCAATATAATATAAATCCTCTGATAACTGTTTAAAGAGAGGGAACTCTTCTTTTATTAAGTCCTTTAAAAGCTCTATTCCCTCTCTTGAAGCTGAAGATATATTGTCTAAATTATTTACCCACATGTCTCTCCTTAGATTACAACTGAATACAATTCAGTTGTAAGATTGCAGTATATAAGCTTCCCCTGATAAAATACATAGGATGTATATCTAGTGTAGATAAGAGTATCTCTGTAATAGAATGTAATTTTATTTACAGTTTTTCCTGTTTTCATAAGGGGTTCTGTGTAAATAAAATTACATCTCTGAAATGTCTTTATATGTAATGACTTGTGGAATTTAGGTAGATAAGCACCTTATTGTGCTTATCTATAAAGGAGAAGATAAGTGTTAGAAGAACTTACACTTAAGATAAAACAAAACTTAGTATTTAGTTACAGATAGACTATCCAGACCTTTTAGAGCTGAACTTTGTTGGTAGCTAGTAACAGAAGAAGTAAAGAAGTTCTGCTTTAAGTCCCCTTTATCGTCTGACATCTTTTCTAGATTTATGTAAGGATTTTTCACTGCACCATAGACTGTATCTAGCCCTAAAGACTTTAATCTTCTGTTAGCTAAATGTTTAGTATAGGCTTCAATAGTATTAGTAGTCATGCCGACTATTTTGTTTCCTATAATGTGGTTAGCCCACTCAATTTCTGAATTTACAGCTGTGTCTATTATTCCATATATAATAGCCTCGTCCCACATGTCAGAATGCTCGTTTCTGATAGTTACTAATATATTACGAAAGAGAGCAACATGTTGTAGCTCGTCTTTATTTATATGTCGTATCCCGTCAGCTGTGTTAGGCATAAGTCCTTTACTAGCTAACAAATAGAAGAAAATGAACCCGTTATAGAAGAACAGACCCTCTAACACATAGATAGACACCACCGCTCTGAAGAAGTTCTCTGGAGTTTGATTGTCCAGAAAGTTCTGGAATGATTTAGCTATTGAAGAAACCCTATTATAGAGGTGTTTATTAGTTCTCCAGTAATCATATACTGCTTCTCGTTCCTCAGCAGGGATAATAGTTTCAATCTGTGTTCCGTATGACTTACTATGTAAAGCTTCGTCCCTTGATTGTAGATTAAATAGAACATTTACCTCTGGAGCTGTAATATATAAAGAGATGATAGAAGGATTGTAAGAATTAATAGAGTCAAGAAAGACTAGATAGCTAGTAATTCCTTTATAAGCTTCCCACTCTGCTTCTGTTAGCTTAGATATGTTAGCAACATCTCCTGCATAGTTTATATCTGATACCTGCCAGTTGTTAGACTCCATAACTTCCCACAGTTCGTCTGCCCACTTATATTTGGTGTTGTTGAAGTTATTCAAATTAGTGGTATTTCCGTGGAGTAAAGACCTCTCTTTTAAAGAGTCTGACCCTACGGGATTAAATAGCTTTTTCTGTTTCATAGATTTCCTTTAGTATGTATTTACCCTGAACATGATAGACACTCTTTTTTTTCTGACTCTACTGCACCTGGAGTTACGCTCCGAACATAATAGATAGACTTGAGACCTGATTTCCAAGACTTTACAAATAAGTCTAAGTAGTCTTGAGCAGTTACTTCCTGATTCAAGTCGAATATGAACTCTGAGCTTATCCCTGTATCCACCCACTTCTGTATAGCAGAAAGCACAGATATAATCTTCTCTCTAGGAATATGTCTAGAAGACTTGTAATACCACTGCTTTTCCCGAATATACTTAGCATGTTTTACTACAATATTTGTTCCGTCTTTCTCTATAAAGATAGGCTTATAGACAGGTAACACAGAAGCTGTTACTCCTTGGATTATAGCAGTAGATGTGTTAGGAGCAATAGCAGATAAAGCTCCGTTTGCAATTCCGTATTTAGCTAAATCCTTATAAATCTTAGACCACCTAGATTTAAATTTAGAGACATTTAACATCTCGTCTTTACTTTTACCTAAAATAACTCCGTTATCCCACTGAGACCCCTCGTATAACTCATAGCTACCATATCTTTTTACTAACTCAATTGAAGTTTCAATACTATTTATAGCAATATTTTCAAAGAGTTCATCCACATGTTCTGCACTGTTCTCATAGCTAATATTGTTCTTAGCTAAATAATCGTGAAGACCTAACTGCCCTAGCCCAATAACTCTTAAGCTCTTATTATATCGTTCAGTTTCAAGGGTGGGTGTGCTAGTTAAATCTAAAGTGCTATTTAATAGTCTGATAACTTTTCTAGTTAGACGGTATATATCTTCTTTATCATCAGCATTAGCTAAATTCACTGACATTAAGTTACAAACATGACTTAAACCTGTATCATATTCAATAGCTGATTTATCTCCTGATGAGGTTCTTTTAAAGTTCTTAGACTCAATGGTCGGTCCGAAAGACTCCACACATAAATTAGCATTGTGTATGGGAGCTACATGAATGTTAGGATTATACTTATTAGCAGTGTCTTTGAAGAAGATATATGGTAAGCCTTTACTGAACCACCGCTCAATAATTATTCGCACTAACCATAAAACCTCGTATTTCCTATATATAGATATGTTACCTTTCTCAGCTTCTGTTACTAAAAATTTATAAGCTTCTCTGAACTCGTTACCTATAAGTAAGTCCAGTCTATAAGAATATTTAGTTTCAATTTCATAAGGGTCGAAAACATACCAAGTTTCACCAGATAGTAAGACTTCCATAAAATAGTCTGTTACAATAATCTGAGGGAATATGTCTTTAGCTTTTCTCCGCTCATCTCCTGATATAGTCTGAATGTCTAAAAAATCAACTATATCATAATGATATATAGGTAGTGCTATGGATATTGACCCTGACCTCCTACCTAACTGATCCACAGCAATAGCAGTATCATTGAATATCTTAGCCCAAGGAATAGTTCCTTTAGCTGTGTTAGGAATTTTTCTAATCCAAGAAGATTTAGCCCGTATCCTAGAGAAATCCATACCTACTGCACCTCCTTCTCGTGTTACATCACCAAACTGCCATATGCTATGAGCAATTCCGTCCCAACTGTCATCAACCTTTGTAGTAAAACAACTGCTTAGACTAGCATTAGGTTTAAGGATTTCATATTGAGGAGTAGCAGGGCTTATCTTTCTATCTGCTAAATCTTCATAGTCTGATAAGACCTGTTTCATACGGTCTGTCTCTGGTTCTCTAGCATTCCAAGCTAGAGACATCAATAGAAATCTTTCTTGAGGTAGTTCATAGATATTCCCATTATAGGAAAATAGGTAGCTATCATTAACCAGCTTATTTATAGCACTGTAATCGTAATACATATCCTTTACAGGATTTAACCATGTTCCTGCAAGAGATATTTCCTTGTCAGAGTAATGTTCAAATAAGTAGTCAGTGTATATGCCTTTCTGAACCCCTTGCTTATATGTATATAAAAAATCTAAAGGGTATCCTATATCGTTTTGACCTCTATTAGAAGAAACCTGTTTATATAAGTTCTGTAATTGTAGCCGACCTGCTACCAAATACCATCCAAGAGTTTCATACCAATTATCGTTATCAACTAGATTTATCGCCTTAATTACTAACTCTTTCTGAAGTCTTTCCGTAGATATTTTATCAAACAAAATAGATTCTATGTGAGACATTAATGAGGTCTCTGTGTAATCTGTATCTGTTAAAGCCCAACTCACAGCTTTACGAATTTTCTCAATAGATAAGGTTTCAATAGTTCCGTCTCTCTTCTTAACTGATAAGTTCTTTGTTTTCAATGTGTTAGCCTTTAATCAGTCTAAAATAATATTCTATATTATAGACATAAAATATTAGACCATAAGCCTTCAGCTCCTCTTTTATCTCTCTTAAAGAAGTTATATCTCTTGACTCTTCGATATAAGTTTCATTGTCCCCTAATAGATAAGAGTGTAAATTATCAGAATTCTGTTCTAAAAGAGTTTCGTAAGACTTTTTTACACTCTTTAAGAGTGAGGCATCTGAACCACCTATCTTCAATATTGAAGTTCGACTTGTATATCTCAAATATAGATATAACAGTAATTGAGCTTCTGACTCTAATCCTAGCTCTTCTAAAAAGTCCTCTTTGTGTAGTTCAGTTGGTTCAATTATGGTGTCTGTATAGTCTAAAATGATTAAAGTCTCAAATATAGAGAATAGTTTTAGATTATTAGTTAAGACTTTATCTGTGTCTTGATTTCTATCTAGTAATAAATTTACAATAGACCCAAATCTCATTTCTAGCCCAAACAGTTCTGCAAATATGACCATATCGCCTAAAGGATTTAAAAGAACAAGATTTAGGTTTGAATATAGTAATTTAGTGGAAAGAATAAAGGTAAAGATTGACTCAAAGGTATTATAGTGGTCAGAATGTTCTAAAGAGTCGCAGTCAATATACAAATTCCCTTTAGGAGCTTTTATAACTATCTCAGATATGTTTATAGGTAGTGTATCTTCTTTAGCTTTATAAAAGTTGTTTTTATGTAAAAGAATTTCAGTAGAAAAAGCTTTTAGTGTAATCTGAGCTTTAAGCAAGTCTCCAGAGATTTTTGATACTCTCATAGAAAGATTAGGGTAGTAATGAGTAAAAACTAAATCGCCTTCTTTTATCTGATTTAAAACTGTAATCTTGGATATTTGCTTATCCACCTCGCTTTGAGTAACCGTTAAACTTGTCTCAAAGAAGTCATGAACATCTTCAAGGGAATTCATAGATAAGTCTAAAGATTTAGGCTTATAAGCATATACATTGATTTCTAAGTTCTTTGGGTCAAAAGGTATTATTAGTCCTAGTTCCTCTAAAGGTTTTACCTTTTCAAGAGGAACGGGAAAGTGTGAAGTTAATATAAGGTATTCCATACTCCGTCCTTTTAAGATTTTATATGGAATACCTTAAGTCTATTCTTAAGATAGACTACTTGGATTTATCGCTTTCAAAAATATCTTTCTCAGCTAACCAATCTTTTGTAGAACGAGAAGCTTGAAATCTCATTGAGTAATGCTCAGGTTTAGACCATGTAGTTTCAATTGGATTGCCTTGTTCGTCTTTCTTTAATTTTGAGACTCCAGACCGCTCTGGATTATACATTAAATCAAATCGACCTAAGTCTCCTAATCTGTATTCCCCATTATGAAGAACAGCCTCTGCAATTCTATCAGAAATAGACCTAACCATAAATTTTAAGTCTTTCTTGTTTAGTTTCAGTCCATAAACTATTACATCTGTCTGAATTGCTGTGAGAATATCGTATTCACCTTGACTCCCTGACCATCCTAACTCGTTGTAGTAATCAGCTTGTTCATCAGTCATCTCCACGACTTCACCCTCACCGACATCCACAGAAACCTTTCCAGCTTCTACTGTATCTGGTTTGTTAGCCTCAGCTTGCTCATCTTCAAAAACAGCCATTTAAGTTTCCTTTATATCTTTAAGTTACATATTATATCAACAATAACCTATGTATTCAAGATACTAGATTACCTTATCCGCTAGTCTTTTCTAAAACCATAGTCTATCATCAATTTATTGATTTTCTCTGTTTCTGATAGATTTTTATCTTCAGTTTCAATTACAGTTAAGTTTTTATCTTCTTGATTTATAGCATATTTATTACGAAAAGCTCTTTTAGGTTTATCCCTTTCCTCTGCCTTAGTTGCCTTTAAAGATTGACCTATCTCGGAGATAACTGTTAAAAACAGGTAGAATGTATCAACTGTATCTGGTTTGTATTTTAAGAACTCAGAGGTTATTAATCTTAGCTCTTTTTCTTGCACTAAGTTTCTAAAGCTTAAAACTACTGAAGAGTCTAAGTAGCCTGTATCGATTTTATCCCCTACTGATAAAGCATATAAGGTATTAGAGACTACTGCTCTTACATCTAAAGAGACATCTACAATTGTATCAAATAGAGAGATAGATTCCTCTAGTCTCCCTAATAAGACTAACTTTATAGAGTCTGCTGTTACTTGTTCCTTGTTCTTCAGATGTATGTCAGATATAGAATTATTAGCCTTAGCATACATATCGATAGTCTTTAATGCGTCTCGCATTTTCCCTTTAAAATTTACTGATATGCTCTTCACAGAAGACAAAGTATAATCTATTTGCTCTTTTTTACATATACGAATTATCTCGGAACTTATCTCCTGAACATTTAAAGGCTTTACTACGAAATTATAAGCTCTTGATATGATAGCAGGTCTAATCTTATTAGGCTCTGTTGTAGCAAATATCCAGACAGTCCTGTCCTCTGACTCCTCTAAGGTCTTTAGCAATAAATCCCAAGCTTCTTTAGTTAGTCTGTGAGCTTCGTCTATTAATAAGACTCTGTAACCGTCTTTTATGTTAGTGTGGAGGCTGGAGATATATAGCATAGGCTTTACTGACTCCAGCTTATTATGAGAAGCTCCGTCATATTCAATGAAGTCTGGATAGTTTCCTTTACTGAACATTGAACAATGTTCGCATTTTTCACAAGGGTTGCCATCGATTGGTTCTTTACAATTTATAGCTTTTGCAAATATTCGACTTAGAGTGGTCTTTCCACCTCCAGCAGTTCCGCCGAATATGTAGCTATTTACTGACTTAAAAGTCTTATTTCTGACTAGACCTTTAAGAATTGAAGTTATATGTTCTTGACCTATAACCTCATTATAGGTGCTTGGTCGATATTTAGTGTGGAATGATGTTAATGCCATTTAGCTCCTTTATGACCTATTCTTGTTTAATAAAGATAGCATGAACTCTTCATCTGTTTCTGAAGAAGATAGAAGTATAGCTATATTCACTGTTTTCTTATACATCAAAGGGTCTTTTTCCAGATAGTTTGAAAATTTAGTCTGCATGTATCCTAAATTCTCTTCTAGTATAGATGTCAGGACATAAGATATAAAGCTTAAATCGTTTGAAAGAACTTCTAATAAAGAATAAATCGAATGCAATGCATTTACCTCAGAGAAAGTAGAGATAAATTCAAAGACTGTTTCATATTTCTTAGTTAAAGTATAGATGTATCTATAATTATAGTTCTCAAGAATATAGTCTGCTTTTTCCTTATCAAATTCAGACAAAGAATATCTTATAGCCATAACTATATAGAATGCCTCTTCCTTATTCTTGTATCTTAGTTTCTGTCGTAGATACTTCTTAGTCTCTTTATCTTTTACCTGATTTATAGATATAGCTATGTCAATAGCATTGTCATCAATATCTATGTAGTGTAGGTTATTTACTTTCCCTGTTGAGTTCTCTTTACTAACTCGCCATATAACTGTCCTTGTTTTATTAGGAAGTTTCAATTTATCTGTCTGTTTAGTATAATCAAATGTTTCAATAGACTTATTAAATAATGACTTAGTTTTAGAGTATCCTTTACTTAAGTTAAGATTTACTAGATAAGCTTTTAGTTGATTATATAGAAAATCTGAAGAAGACTTAATCTGATGAGATGTTTCAGCTTTTAAAAGTATCTCTGCCACTTAAGTTACCTGTCAGTTTATCAATTATAGCTTGAGTTAGCTTTATCTTCTTGTTCTTAGTATTATAGCTAGATAGTTTTATCTTAGCTATAATACTATCTTGTTTAGTTATCTTATCTGCCACCTCGCCTCCAATAGATATTATAAGTATTAATGTCCCATAGAACCCCTCGCTTTTTCTTGTTTCCTAAATCAATTACTGAAGGTCTATCAGTGAATGATACACTAAAAACTGAAGAGAAAGCTCCTTTTTCCAAGAACTCAGTAACATCTTTCGCCCATTTATTGTAGTATTCGTTATTGTCAGGATAAGTTAATGTCTCACCTATATAACCTATGACTATGTTTGACTCTCTACAAATATGTAAAGGAACTGAGTCTTGTTTATATGTAAAAATGTATTTATCTTGCACTTTTAAAGGGAGTAAGAATAGCTCAAGCTTTGTTCCTCTATGATAAAGAACATATTCTTCTAGTTCTTTATCTGTGTAATCAAATAATAGTTTATGGTAGATAATAGAGTTCACGAATGGAAGTTCTTCTAGTAAGAGTTCTATTTTCACACTTGTTCTTTCATTTATTTATTTATAAAAAGATACCCCCACAGAACTCCATAGAATTGAAATGAGGGTAATTCAGTTGTTTTTCTAACCTAAATTATCTTAGATTTAAAAGAGAGCTGTTTGTAGTTTTTTTAGCAACTACCTCTGGACGGTATTTAGCAGTAATCTTATAACGAGTTAGAACATCTTTCGGGTTCATCTCCGTTTTAAATCTCAATAAGCCCTCTGCTTTTTTACTTGGTCTGCCTCCTCCGAAGTTAAATCGGATATTCTCCCCGACAATATTAGCCCAGTGAAGAATGTCGTTAATATTTACAGAATGTGAAATCTTGTAAGGAATTACTGATGTAAGTATCTTTCTGTCTGGGCCGATTACATCAATTTCTGACACTTGTTCTGTTGTAGAAAACCCGACGACCTCTCCAGAAGACTTATCAGTAATGAACTGAACATATCCATTAATCTCTGGTCTAGATTTCAAGACCTTTGTGTAAGATAGAAGTCTGCTCTTAAAATAAGAGTCTGATTTCTTGTTTCAGAAAAAACCATGACTAGAAACTGTA
>AKKQ01000069.1 GCA_000276965.1 Thiovulum sp. ES
AAAATTACATTCCATTACAGAGTTAGACATCTCTATACTTAAGAAATAAACAGAAATTCAGTAAATATCTAGGCTAATCCTTTTTATACTAAGCTCTATCTACACATAAAACTACAAGTCATTACATATAAAGACATTTCAGAGATGTAATTATATTTACACAGAACCCCTTATGGAAACAGGAAAAACTGTAAATAAAATTACATTCCATTACAGAGTTAGACATCTCTATCTAATATGCAATAGTTTCCTTTATTATACCAAGTACAACTATTATCTAGGTATATACAGATACTGTAAAGGAATACTTTAAGAAAGGAAACTATTGCATACACCAAAGTTAAGCTTTACTAGAATTGACACTTTTAATTCTTGTAAGGAACTATATCGTCAGAACTATATTGTAGAACAATCTGAAGATAAAATTGAAACCACCCATCTATATAAGTCTATAGGGTCTATGACCCAGAAGATACTAGAAATAGCTGTAAAGAAAGACATCTCTAACACATTGATTACAGACGAACTGGATGAATTCATAGAAGACTTAAAAGTCGAGGTCTCTCTAATTGCAGATATGTTTGCTAAGGAGACCTCTGAAGAGCTATCAGAAAAATATCCAGACACATCTAGTTTAATCTTAATTAACACTTTTCAGAACTTCTATTTAGACTCTAAATCTTTTTTAGGAGGATTTCAACATGTGAAACGATACTGGGTAAGTTCAGTTAATAGTGTCTTTCCAGAATTAATTAGAACATTACATGAACAGTTCGATACCTCTAAAATTGAGTCAGAAATCTATTTTGAAACAACTTACAGAGGTCATAGGTTCAGAGGATACCTAGACTTTTTAATTTCCAACGAAGATGGTTCAGTAACTATCCTTGATGGCAAATCCACCTACAATGTTAAGAAGAACACCACTCTCCAGCTTTATCTATATATGATAGGACTAGGCAGAAAAGTTAAATCAATCGGTTTCTGGGATTTTAAGAAGAACGAGATACATGAATATGCTCCTACTAAAGCAGGTCTAATTGAAACTAAGACAATTTTAGATAGATATATCGAGCAAGTAATCTATATAACAGAAGAACATCAGGCAGAGAAGACTTATAACGATAAGTGTAAATGGTGTCCTATTAAAAACACATGCGATACTGAAAACATCACTATCGAGAACAATTGGTTATCGTCTAACATAGATTTAAATATCTCTATCACAGACGAATATAACTTAGAATATGGTTCAGTAGAGTCTTATTATCAGGCTCAGAAAGTGGGGAACAAGTTTGAAAGACAGCAAACAATGACTATGCTAACCTCTATTCAATCTAAGAAAAAAGGAGAAGCTTTAATTCCTAGAGAAGACTGGGACTTAATAGAGGAAGAGGTCTTACATGAGGGACATAAACAGAAATACGAGAAGAACGGAGAGTTATTTAATCTATTGTGTAGGACAGGTACAAAGACTATTATTGACTCTTCAAATCCAAATGAAAATACTTTAGGTAATATTCTTATGGGAGTCAGAGAGGAGCTGTGCGGGTCTAATATATTAACATCTACTTTAAATCAGGAAACACCTTCTGAGTTTTTAGAGGAGCTAGACTCTCTATTTAACACAAAAGGAACTGTGCAGAAGAAAGGTCATGAGGTCTTATGGTTCGGAATAAATTCTTATTACTATAAAGGCTTAAGAAAGCCTATCGATCCCATAAGCTCTGATATTAGAAGCGGATATTTGGGAACTATAGTTTCTGAAATTGAAACTTTTCTAAACCTTGCTCCTAAATATTTTACATCGGTTCTTATAAATAAGTATCAGAACGGAGCTGGAATTGCTAGACATAAAGACGATGAGCCTATTATTGCTGAAAAGTCTTATATCGCGGTAGTTTCTTTTGGAGCTAAAGCTACAATAGAAATACTTGATGATATAGGTGCTAGTAGAGGGTCATTTGTAGCTGAAGATAGGTCTATATATGTTATGAAAGATGTCTTATCTTCAGGAAGTTGGTTTCAACATGAGCTGTGGCATAAGGTAGGTAGTGCTAAAGGTCTTAGATATTCTTTAACTTTTAGAAAAGAAATAACTAAATAAATCCATTGTCTCAGAGGGGTTCAGAGAGTATCTTGTTGTGAAGATATAAAAAGATAAAGGGATTTAAACTATTATGTCTATTACAAAAGAGAGACTCCAAGAGTTAAAGAAACTAGAACAGTCTCTGAGAATTGAAAAAGCTATGCTAGAGGAAAAGGTTTCTGAATACTCAGGCAAAATTGAACAAATTGAACCAAAGATAAAAGAAATGTTTGGGACAACAGACCTCAATCAACTACAAGAGATACACACATCACTTCTTCAAGAAGCAGAAAGTATCTTACAAAATATTGAAAAATAAAGGATTTTTAATGGCTGATGTAAGCTTCACCTTGTCTATTGAACAGATAAAGCAGATTAAAAAGGCTTTCAAACCTGTTTCTGTAAAAGATATGAGTAGAATTACTCTTACACCCAACAAAGTCTCTTTCGCAATTGAGGACGAGGGAATATTTTTAAATATCGACCTCTCTTTAGCTGATGGAACTTTTAACTTAAACGGAAACGAGTCTTTTGTCTTCTTTTACAGTAAAAAGCATTTATTTACTACTTTCGACACAGTAGAGAAAGACTTGTATATTAAAGTGTCTGACTCAGACATAACTTTTGTTATCGATGAAACAGAACTTAACTTATCTTTAATGGACATTCAGATTTATTTGGACATTACTTATACAGAAACAATGAAAACTTCTATTGCAGGAGACTTGTTCTCTAGTTTATGCTCAAGACTTTCTGCAAACACAAGCATAGGTGGTATCCGACCTTATATGACAGTCGGAAAGAACTTTATTTATGGGACTTCAACTACATTTACTTCTACTAAAAAAGGGCTAGAAGGATTTTATCCTATTGAGGGTCAGAGCGGTGTTTCAGTTCCTAGAGAATTCTTGAAATACATGTGTAACTCTACACAGTTTGGTCAGAAAGTCGATTTTATCTATGACGAGGATAAGAATCTGTTAATTGTTAGAAACGGAAATGTCTATTATGGAGTTTCTATAATTTCCACAGCTTTCCCAGACCTTTCAGGATACATTGACGGGGAGTTTGAGGCTTACTCAAAGTTCTCTGGTAAGCAACTTCAGTCAAGTCTGAATAAATTGTTAATCCCTCTTTTGACCACTTCAGACCAAGCTGACAGTAAGGTCTTTAAGTTTCACATGGAGAGTAGCTCTTCAAAAGCAGAAATCAGTGTTCTTGATAACACAAACAAGATTTCCACAGATAAATGGAACATGGTGCAACAAAAAGGAGACATAGAAGTCTATCTTAACATTTATGCCTTTTTGTCTTCTATCGGAGCTATGAACGAGCAGATTGAAATCAGTATTTTAGACTCATATATTAAAATTGAAGACTCTCTTCAAAATTTAATTCTAGCTACAAGTGCTGATTAACCTCACTCAAGAAATTGCTAAATTAGAGGAAAGAAAGTCTATGCTTTCTGCCTCTAAGGCAATGCTTCAATCTGATATAGATGACCTAATATCAGATATAACTAAAACTGAGTCTGAAATATCTCTTTTAGTAAAAACCTCAGAATTTTTCTACACAACAATAGAAACTAGAGTTACTTCTTTATCCCATAAAATTGAACATATTATAAACAGTGGCTTATCTTACATATACGGAGAGTCTTTTAATTTAAAGATACAGTCAAGAAAAAGAGGCAAGAGACAGGAATTCTTTATCGAACTAACTAAAAACGGAGTTACAGGTCTATCAGAAAAACATGGTGGTGGAGTTCTTGCAGTAGTGAGCCTTCTATTTAAGATTGTGTTCATATCTATTCTAAAACATAATAAACTCTCCATATTTGATGAGAGCTTATCCTTTGTATCTAAAGAATATCAGTTAAGACTGTCAGAATTCTTAAATAAATTATCTAAAGATATGGGCTTATCTATCGTAGTAATATCACACCAACCTTTATTGAGTGAGTATGCTACCAAGGTATATGTGTCTCAGAAAGACAGAAATAATCATACTAAATTTAAATCTAAATAGGAGTCTAAATGGTTTATGTTGGGTCTAAGGCTAGGGTCTCTAGCTCAATAAGTTCTATAATAAATAGAACTATTAAGAAGAGCAAATCGAAAGGTTATATCGAACCATTTGTAGGCGGGGCTAATGTAATCATTAATATAAAAGCTCAGCATAGAATAGGTTCTGACATCCATGAGGACTTAATAAAACTCTTTAAGTGCTTACAACTAGGATTTGTTCCTAGTTGTAACATAACAGCAGAAGACTATTACAAGTCATATCATACAGAAGATAGAACTTGTCAAGATATACATAATGGTTACATAGGTTCATACGGAGCTAAATACTTTCCTAGTGATAGATTAGTTCCTGTGTCTGAAAACAGAGACCATATGAAAGAGAGAACTGATAATTTAAAAAAGCAGATACCTCTATTACATGAAATTGAGTTTAAATCTAACAACTATCTTGACATAGATATTCCAGAAGATTATGTAGTCTATTGCGACCCTCCTTACTTTACAGGTAGAGCAGATTATTATGAAAACAATCTAATGAACTATGAGATATTCTGGAGCTGGGTGCGAGAAACCTCTAAATCCAACATTGTGTTTGTTTCTGAATATTCCGCCCCTCGAGATTTTGAACCTATCTGGGAGCAAAATGTAAAGTCTTTTCTATCGAGGAATAGTATTACAAACAGACAGGAAAAGCTATTCATACATAATACTATAAAAGATAAAACTCCTGTTCTATTTTAATCTAAACAAGGCTATAAATGACTACAACAGACTTAGAGACAATCTATAAAAAAGCTTTATCTAATAATAAGACCTCATCATTTGTTACCTATCTGACTAGCAGAGGCTTCTCTATAGATGATGTCTCAGAACTAGGGTATATTGACTACATGGAATACGAAGACTATGAATTTGTAAATGTATCAGTGTTGCCTATCAGAGACCTACAAGGAAACTTACAGATGTTAGAATTCAGAAACATATCACATAAAACCTACTTGAAACTTCAGACCTCATCATTTTTTATTCCATGCTATAATTGTAAAGAGCTTCTAAACTATTCTACAATAATCATAACGGAGAGTTATTTTAATGCTAAGGTCTTACAGAAAAAAGTAACAGATAAATTGGTAATATCTACACTGAAAGCTTCAGTCTCTAATCATTTGTTACATATGTTAGCCATTAATGCTTCAACTATAATCTTAGCATTTGATAACGATTCCTCAGGAATTGCTAACACTAAGAGGGTTTTATCTTTTTATGAGAAATATTATCCAGACATTGATACAGAGGTAATAGATTTCATAGGAGATATAGATTTGAACGATATCTATCTAAAAGATATGCAACAATTTAGCTCAATACTCTATCAACTAAAATATCTATAAAGGCAATAGATGACTCATCATGCTAAGATACAGAATATGTCTGACATATCTGTATCAAAAATAACAGGACTAAGTCTAGGAAACCTAACTATACATGCTATTCCAATTGAAATCTCTTACAAAGAGGGGACTATTGGAATAGGTCTCTCAGCAAATGTTGATTTAATTACATCTTTAGTAGAATTTAACTATTCTAAAGAGGCAGAAGCTTTTAAGTCTAAAGAGAACAAAAGAGAAATCTTAAATACATTAATCGAGGGTGTAGAAAATGCTATTCGTTCAGGTATTAATCTGAAGAAAATCTCCACACAGATTGAAGAACTCGACCAAGAGGTGCTGGAAACCTTAAGGAAAATGAACGGTAAGCCTCCTAAAGAAGAGCAAGTGCCACCTCCTTCTGAAGACATAAAAGAAGAGAAATTCGAGAATATCTAAAAGATGAAAGTCTTTCCTATATCAGTTGCTAAATTAATATACAGACCTTTATCTAAGAGCTTGTCTAGAATAAAGGCAGTCTCTAAAGCTTACGATATAAACGAAGACTTACTATTGCAGTCTTTCTCAGTCTATTTAACTACTTTGATACAACAGAGAGCTAGAGAGCATGTGTCTAAACAGAAGATAGGTAGGTCTTCTATGTCTTCAAAGTATAAGCCTTTATCTAATTCTTATAATAAATCTAAGCCTATCAACACTAGAAATAAGTTCTGGACATACTCTGATTTTCTAATAAATAATCTCCAAACATACACAATTAACAACATAATTCATATAGGCTATCAGGACTCAGTTATACATCCTAGGACAGGAGCTAAAGCTAACGATATTATACAGTGGTTAGAATATGGAACTTTATCTATACCTGCTAGACCTCTCTTCACTCCAATTGTAAGTAGAATATCTCGAGAAATAGGTGTCTATTTTGAAGCTCATGTGAATAAATTAATCGAGGATAAAAAGTTATAAGTAAAGAGACTGAATAGCACCAAGTGGCTCTAAAAGAGGCTCATAATAGTTCTAAATTGTATTTTTATTAAATAAATGAAAGGAAAAACCTGTGCTATTTATTAACCACAAAACTACATATAGATATCATATTACCAAAACTGATTATCTATGAAGACCTTATGGCTGAAGAATTGAAACCAAAGTTCTACAAAAGGTTCTGTTTTGTAGTTGAGGCTATTAATAAATAAAAACTTAAGTCTCAACAGAAAACTGACAGAGGTTTTGCATCTATGTTAGTAACTATTGCCAGTGCTTCAAGACATGATAATTTCTCCATATCTATTGAATCCAAGATAAACGGTAACGGAGAAGACGATTGCGTAGAGTCTTCGTCTGTAACTCCTGATTTAGAACTAAACATCATCTCCCTATGGTTAGACGAGAAAAAAGCAAGACAACTACTTGTATCCGATGTTAATAAATACATTAAAGGAATTATTGATGGCTAAAATGAAAAGCCTATTTACAGAAGATATATCTCAAATTCCTCAAGACATACCAAAGGAATTATTGAACGAGATTAGAGCAGAATATAAGGGCGACGAGTATTGTGATGAGCAATACAAGAAATACTCACATTTGTTTCCTTTAAAGTATTCT
Source organism: Thiovulum sp. ES (assembly GCA_000276965.1). Classification (NCBI taxonomy): domain Bacteria; kingdom Pseudomonadati; phylum Campylobacterota; class Epsilonproteobacteria; order Campylobacterales; family Sulfurimonadaceae; genus Thiovulum; species Thiovulum sp. ES. Next base: position 7,116 of record AKKQ01000069.1, read on the forward strand.
AAACTGAAAGAAGCTTCAAAAGAATACTTAACGGATATATTACATGCTTCTGTGGTCTTTTTCTATAAAGAACGGCTGAAGCTTATGAATAATAAGACTTACACAGATTACAGAGACTTAACTAGAACTTTAGAAGTTAAGTCAGAATCTGTATTCGACATTGATTCTAAATACTTGAAAAGAAATAATAACGGATTAGGTTTTCTGAATTCATTCATTAAAGAAGCCTTATTAAAGGTTACATTTGCAGGTAAATCAAAGAAAACTTTAAAAGAACTTACAGATAACTACAAACATAACTTTAAGATTGCTTGTAAAACATTAGCTTTTAAAACTGACTTATCTTTAAATCATATGTTCTCAACAAGTAAGCTAGTTGATACACAGACAGTTTCTAACTTTAGACCTACATCAGCTATCTATATATTCTTAGAATATGCTTTGAAACAGTCTGACGAGAAAGATATATACATTCTAGTCCCGTCAGAGGGGTGGTTAGGCCGTCTATTAGCTAGTTTCTATCTAGCTTGGAATTACAGAGACAGAAATATCCACTACCACACTATTGACCCAAACCCAGAAGTAAATAGAGTCTTCCACGAAGTTGTCTCAGTTCTTAATAAATATGGGAACTTCTTTAAAGTGGATAACTGGTTTCCATTAATTCATCAACATGGCTCAGAGACAGAAGAAGCTAGGTTCAGAGATACTTATAATGTCCAGTATGACCTCATCGGAACTTCCCCTCCTTACATTTTAGGTGGTAAATCTACAGAACTATATACTAGAGGTTGGAAGATAAGTCTTAATACAGGGGAAACTATAACTATCTCAGAAAATGATACTTTTGAACTAGACACAGGAAAAACTGTAAAAGGGTCAGAACTATTATTCGGAGCTTTCTTTAAGCATAACAATTCTATTGTTCAGGTTATATCAAAAGAAGATACAGGTCAAGCTAATAAGTATAAAAATACTGTTCAAGGGGCTGATGTCTTTGTAAGACCCACTATTAATAATGCTTACTACAATTTGAAAGCAGGAGGATATTTCTGGTGGAATGTTGCTGACACCAGACAAGCCCCTACCTTAGAAATTGACTCTGTCTGGTCAGCATTTAATGCAGGGTTTGTGCTAGAAGATATTCTTTTCTATGAACTCTCCAGAGTTCCAGGCGGAGCTTTACAGAAAGATGGCAGTCGAAAGTCTATTAGAGACATTAAACCTAATCATGAGCCTGTGTTTATTTTTAGAAAACATTCAGGAATAGAGAACTCTGTTCCACGAGACTGGGATACATCTAAAGAACCTCTAACAACAGGAGACTGGGAAGCTTTATCTAAGGATAGAGGTATTCCTAATTTATTGACCTACATCTCTGAAAAGTTTGGCTACGACTTCTAACATATAAGAATTATTTATAAATTAACAGTCAGCTCCTTAAGAAAAGTTTAATATTACTTTAAGTAGGATTTAAGGTTAGTTAATGTATAATTTCGGTAACAAAAAAGAAATAGAGAATGTAAAAATTCAAAATTTCTCTTTTGAGTTATTATACAAGGTGTTGTTAAATTATGAGTATTCTTACTGCGGAAGAAAAAGAGGTTCTGACGAATGTGTCAAAGTATGAGAAAGATGTGAATATCTTTAAGGAGTCTAAGTCTATTGTTTCAAAAGGGTCTGAGATAAAATATG
>AKKQ01000070.1 GCA_000276965.1 Thiovulum sp. ES
AACTCACACAATCACTGTTACTGTAACAGATAGGAAATGGTGGAACAGCTACACAAACTTTAACCGTTGTTGTTTCTGATAGTCAAAATTCAAATAATATTTCTAATTACTCTCAAATGTTAGCAATTCAATCTGGAACTCAATGGGTAATTGCAATCGATAATGACAAAAGTGGAACTTACACAACTGGAGATGAGACACCTGTCGTTGTTCTAAGTTTAGAAAAGTGGGATAGTTCTTATACTCTTTATATAAGCAATAAGCCTGATACAACAGTCGAAGCAAGTAGTGTTGTTTTTGGAGATACAATTGGTTTTACAACTTCAGCAGACGGAGTAACAACAACTGAGCTTTCTCCTTATAATAGTTTTGATGCAGTTATTAAATTTGATACAAATAGCTTTGCTTCTGGCACAGAGTTCATTATTGACTTTGGAAACTCTAATCAAAAAAGTTTTACTAAAGAGTAAATCTTTCAAAAGGTGTGTGTTTCACACCTTAAATAATCTTATAAAAAGGATTCAAATTGTCGTCTAAAAATATTTTTTTGAGTTTGTCTGTTGCAACAGCAATTTTTAGTAACTTACAAGCTCAAACAATTGAATTAAAAAAAGGTCAAAACCTTATCTCTTTCAATGAAGAGTATTCAAAAGGTGGAAACATACCTTTATCCGAATTGGGTTCAAATATTGAAGCTATTAGTAGTTTTGGTTATGTGGCAAACCCTTTTACAGGTGAAAGCACTTTACAACCTCTTTCTGTTACAGAATTAGAACCTGGACAAGCATATTGGGTTAAATCAAGTACAGAAGACAATGTTACAGTTGATACTAATGGGGAAACTGTTGAAAAAGAGTTACAAGCTGGTTGGAACTTTGTCGGTTTTTCAGTGGAAGATTCGCTTTTAAACATTTCTACTGAAAAAGAAAAAGATGGTTACAAATTAGATTCCGTTGCTAGTTTTGGCTGGGTCTCAAATCCATTTAGTGGAACAACAGCTTTACAACCTGAATCAGTTTCAAGCTTTGAGCAAGGAAAGGGTTACTGGGTTAAAGTTCAAAAAGTTCAGGACAAAATTGTTACAGTTGATGGTTATGAAGTTCAACTTTTTGCTGATGCTGAAGGAAAAGACCTTTCAACTGTTTCTGCATTAATTGAAAGCAAAACAATTTCTGAAGTTGCAAGTATGACCTCATCGGAACTTGATGGAGTTGCAAATATTGTTGTCTCTTTCTCAAAAGATGGTCTAACTTTAACATCTCCGTATCTTGATCCTTCATCAGATTTTAAAACAAATTTAGATTCAGTGATTAAAAATGATCTTGATATTGATGTAGCAAAAGAAGGATTTGAAGCAAAAGGGACATCTCTTTATGTTTATGAGATTGAAGGGCAAGGTTCTCCAAAAATCTTAAATGGTGTTTCTGTTTATAAAGCGGTTTCTACAAATGTTGATGGTGAAACAACTTTTACAAAGGGTGATTTGCTTGGCGAAACTTCTCCAACAGGTTTCCTTTATATTCCTGAAGTTTCAACAGATGAAGCTAATCCTACAATTGTTCTTGTTGAAAAAGATGGGTATTTTACAGCTACTCAAATTTTAAGAGCAGTTGAGGGAACAGCAAATTATCTTTATGTTGCAAAAGATACATCAACATCTTTTGGTGGTGGTGAAGTTGATCCAACAGTTAGCAATAGAACTTTGGAAAGAGAGTTAGATGCTTCTCGACCAGGTGCTTGGCGAATAGATATGAGTGGTGAGCAAACAGGAATTATTCTTTACAGTGAGAACACATATTTAACAAGTAATGAGGATTTAGAAGTTCTTGGACGACCAAATCTAAAAACTTTAAACAACTCTCAAAAAGTTGAAGAAATCTTAAATGAAAAAGGTTACAAATCAGAATTGCTTGGCTCTTTTCAAACTTATGCAAGAGATAAATACAAACGAGCTTTATATGGTAAATCATTTACAGATTTAACAAATCGAGAAAATTCTGATTTTAAACTCTTTTTAGGTTTAACTCTTTCTGATGAGGTTCTCGATACACTTTACGAAGATGAAGATAAATTCTTTGAAGATTTAGAACTTTTCACTTATAAAGACGGTGATTGGAACAGACTCGGTGAAGATAATGATTCTAGAATTACTGTTTATACAAAAGAAGATTACGACAATGGTAGTTATAAAGCAGACATAACTAGTCGATACCACCAAAAATATGTGAAAAAATTCTTTACTGGTGGTGGAAATGGCGACGAAAATGCCTTCTTAATTGTTGATGGTGATCTTTACAGTGGTCCAGCTCCAATTGTTGCGATGTATAAAAAGCCTGTTGATACAAAAGTAAATACAAACTTTGTTACATACAATGTTGATGTTAAAGTTCTTTCTCATGACGACAGACCACTTCCAAAAGCTAGTGTTACTCTTGTAAGAGGAAATGCTTTAACAGAAATTACAAAACCAGTTGATTTAAACAGTTCAACATCTTCTTTCGAAATTTTAGCAACAAAAACAGCAATTCAAGATTTCACAATTAAAGTTATCGAGGGTGAGCATTATCCAGTTGTTAAAAACTTGTCTATTGCTGATTTAACTCCAATTGTTGAAGGTGAAAACAACTCAACAACAACTTTTGTAATTAAAATGAAAGCTCCTCCAGAGTATGCAGTTGTCAAAGGTCTTGTTACAGCAAATAATGGATACGGTCTTCAAAATGCAGAAGTTGAACTTCTTTATCCTCTCTCAATGGCAGAAGTTGATCAGTCAGCAAGAAAGGTTATTAACAACAGAGATGAGCAAGGTGTCCAAGTTTCTGCTGTGCCAAATGCACGATACAAATGGTTTATTAAAAAAGCAAGTGCAATTGACGAAGAAGAACAAGCAAATTCAAGAACTTTAAATAGAGTTTCTGAAGAGCGATGGACTCTTGTTCAAGAAAGCTCAGCAAGTGATGGTGGAAATTTCTTACCTTACAGCAAAATTGTTTCTCAAGCTATCGTTTCTCCAGAAAGTGCAGATGAAACAGATTTAGAAGTTGTTGTTTCTGGAAAATTCCAAGTTGCTTTACAAGTTGAACACGATATCGATGCTGACGGAAAAGTTGATTTTACAGAACTTGCAACAACAGAAGCTTCTCAATCAAATACAGATGGTGAAGATTTCTCAACAACAGTTGATGAAAACTATGGTGTTGAAGTCGGATATATTTCAACAATGGTTGATGTTGATGCTCTTGCACAAGAAGGTCTTAAAACAGTTGATACTGAAAAAGCAGATTACTATTTAAGAGAAGGTCAAACAGATTACTCTAAATTTGAAACACTTATTAGTTATGATAATGGTGCTTACGACTTTACAAGTAGTGATACAAATCCAACAGATATGTTCAGTATTGATACATTCAATGATACTTATGCTTCTTTAGGTCTCGATAGCAATGTTCTTTCAGCTAAATTTACAAGCAGATTTACAATTCAAGATGATAAACTTAAAAATCCTAGTGGTTACCAAGGTGGTTATCTTAAACTTGTTAATACAACTGATGGAAACAATGATGTAAAAAATATCGAGTGGAGAGCAGTTATTTCTGTTTATATCACTGAAACTGATATGCTTTACAGACTTGCTAAAGATTCTGCTGGGAATTTTAATTGGGTAGCTGATGAGGATTATAAATTTGATGATTCTGAATGGCAAAATGACCTTTCAAAAAGTCTTATTGTAAAATCTTCTGATAGTCAATTTATTTACTCAAGAGAACTAGGAAAATATATTAGTCAAGAACAAGTTATTAGTCGATTAGCAGAAACAATTGGAACAATGCTAACAACTGCTGGTGAAGATACATCTGGATTTACACAAGATAGACTGGATTCACTTGTATTTGGTGATGGTTTTGATATTGATGTTTATGCTGTTGTAAAAACTGAAGTTAAAGATCCTGCATCTTCTTACAATGGTCAAGAACTAACTCTTGCAACTGATATTAAATTACCTTTCAAAGATGGTCTTGACATCAAGAAATTCTTGAAACTTGACAAAGTATCTTTCACTCCTCCAACATTCCTTGATCCATCTCAAACGACTGTAACAGATAGAGTTGGTCTTTATGAATTCCCAGTTGTTCCACTTCAGTATGGAGAGATGAATGAAAATCTTTCTCTTTTACGAGTTGAAGCTTCAAAACTTGGATATTACAATTCACCAGTTGCAAATGTTCCAATGTTCATTATGGACGATGTTAATACTTCCGAAAGAGAAGATATTAAACGACTTGACCTTAATGTTGTTGAAAAACCAACTTACTCTATAAAAGTCAATACAACTGATAGAACTACTGGAGCTACGGTAGAAGCACTTGTTGAAATTGATGGAATTCGGTCTGAGCAAAATATCGCTGAAACAGAATCAACTGAAAAACAATTTGGTTCTTCTGTTACTTTTGATCATGTAATTGGAGGAAAAGGTGCTGAAAGAATTGTAAAAATTTCTGTTCCTGATGCTGGTAATTACATGCCAATTATTAAAACAATTCCACTCAAAAGTAATGAAGAGTTAAATATTTCTTTAATTTCTAGTGATGATATTCCAGAAACAACTGCAAGACTTACAGTTGATAACTTCTTTGTTGATTACGAAAGAGGAACTGTAAATATTAGCTTGACTGCATTTGATTCATCTGATGAGACACTTACACAAGCTTCTGAACTTTATGTTTTCCTTAATGGTGCGAAAGTTAAAAATCCTGATGTAGAACATGCAACTGGTTCAACAGAATTTACAATCAACTTACCTCTAAAAATTGGTGAAAATGAAGTCGGGCTTCAAATTGCCAACTTAAAAGGTTTCTCTGACAAATATGTTCTTAAAACAACTTACGATCCAACAGTCGGTTCTGTAAACGGAAAAGTTCATGATTTCTCTGGTGCTGGACAACTTGTTGTTGATGTTTATACAGAAGATAATTTATACTTCGACACTGTTACTCTTCCAGAAAGTGGAGAATACCTATTCCAAGATTTAAAAGCTGGTAATGTATTTAAATTCCAAGCTGTTGAATTCGATGAAAATGGTGAAGTTATTCAAATTTCTGAAATGAAACAAGTTAAAGTTCCTGTTGCAACAACATTTACTCAAGACTTGTTACTCCAAGAAATTGAAAGAACAGCAGGTTTCCCTGGTGGTGATCCAGTATTCAACTTTATCGGAAATGATGATAACTCAACATTTATTGTAGAAGATAATGGAACAGCAACATTTAGTGCAACACTTTCAAATTTTGATGCTGATAGCGATCTCTCTTCGATTTGGTTCTTTGTAAATGATATGGCTGTTGAAGTTGACAAATCTGCTCTTCAAAATGCTGGAAGTGATTTCTACTACACAATTCAAGATTATCAAGTTCAACTTGAAATGGGTTCAAATGTTGTTTATGGTGCTGCGATAAATCCAGATTCAAGCTTTGATTGGACAAAAGATTTCTATGTTGATTGGACACCAGATACAGCAAATCTATTCTCAATTACGGGAACAGTTAATGGAAAAGGTGAAGCTCTCGGATATTCATTTGTTTCTCTTTATGATTACAGTGATTTCTCATTTGTTGGAACAACTGAAGCTGATGAAAACGGAACATTTGAATTCGATAATCTTCTTGATGGTCAATATGCACTTTATGTAAATGGCGGAGTTCAATACGAAGACTTTGCGAAACTTTACACAGTTTCAGGTGGAGATGTTCTAAATGTTGAATTGAATTTAACTGAATATGTCGAGACAATTGATGTTCCTGATTTCTATGTTGAATTAGTTTCACAAGACACTGTTACAGCTGGAGATACAATCTACTTAAATGCAAACTTGAATGCACTTGATGGATCAATTGATCAAGCAGACTTTACTTTTGAGTGGAAAGTTGATGGAAGTGTTGTTACACCAACAAATACAACAGCTCATCAAATCGTAACAAGTGAAACAACTAGCAGTTATGTTGAAGTTGAAATCACTATTACACATACAGAGAGTGGAGAAACATCAACAGCTTCAAAAATTGTTTATGTAACACCTGCAAGAATCAATTCAAGACCAACAATTGATAGTTTTGTTGTTACTGGTGATGAAAACAACGACACAAATACTGATTTTGTTTTTGATGTAAATGCTTCTGATTATGATGGAGATAATTTAAGTTATTCTTGGTCAATCAACGGTGTTGCAAATCAAACTTATCAATATGATGTAGAAACTATTAGCTTCTCAAGTAGTGGAGATTACAATGTATCTGTTGTTGTTTCTGATGGCGATAAAACAGCTGAAACTTCTGTAATTGTAAATGTTTCTAATGCAATTGTTGCTAATCTTACAGATACTTTGTCAATTTTAAATAATCAAGTTACAGTTGGTTCAAATGGTTATGAAGAGACAAAAACTGTTTCAAATGGAGTAATCAATCCTGTTTATTTTGATTCAGAAAGCTCTACAAGTTATCAAGATATTCTTCAATTCTCTTTTGAGTTAGGAACATCTGCTGATGATGGTGAGTTTGAAGATGCAAAAACAACAAACCTTGTAGCAGGTATCAAGATTTATAACAGCGATAAAGCGATTTTAACAGTTTTAGATAATGTTCAAGTGTCAAGAAATGGTTCTTTAATTGGAATGGAAATTGTTCAAGATTCAAATCTTAAGGCTTTTGGTTTTAAAGCTGACGGGACAGAGCTTTCGACAACTTCAGTCGTTTCAAATCCCAATAATTTTCTCTCTATGAATAACAGTGTTGTTTCAATGAATTTTGCAAATATGCTTGATGAAATTGCGAATAACATTGGATTTACAACAGACACAATTAACGACACTTTTGCAAAAGACGGTTCTTATAATTTTGAACTCTATTTTGCTTCAAGTTTAGATGATTTAGCAGAGTCGTCAGTAGTTTCAGCATCAAGTATTGGAAGTCAGTTCCCAACACACTCTTCAATTATTGAAAACCTTTTTAGTAACACAATTTTTGGATTTAATGGAACTGTTACAGTTACAGGAAATGCTGTACCTGTTATTAACAATGTAACAATCACTTCATCTGATGAAAACAACGATACTTACAGTAATTTTACTTTTGATGTAGATGCTTCTGACAATGATGGAGATACTTTGATTTACTCTTGGTATGTTGATGGTTCTCTTGAAACTGAAACAAGCAACTCTTTTACAGCAAACTTTACAAATGAAGGTACTCACACGGTTAAAGTTGAAGTTTCTGATGGAGAACTTTCAGATTCTGAAACAATTACTGTGGAAGTTGAAAACGGGACAGTTATTCCAACTCCTCCAGTAATTCCTTCTCTTTAATTTACTCTCTCGCCCCATTTCGGGGCAACCTCCAAAATCACAAACTAGAACCAAACTTTTGTTAGAATTTTCAAAAATAGAGAATTTATTTTGAAAATAGATATTGAATTAAAAAAAGAGATTGACAACTCGTATCAAATCCACTTTGGAGAACTCCCAAATTTAGATTTTTCTGGTCGAAAAGTTGCGATTATTTCAAATCCAAAAGTTTCAGGACTTCATTTAAAAACACTTCTTTCAAAACTTACAGCTGATGAGGTCTATTTTGTAACAGTGCCAGACGACGAAGAATACAAAAATATGGAAAGTGTGAATCTGATTTTAGAATCACTTTTTAAACATCGATTAAATCGGAATTCACTTCTAATTGGATTTGGAGGTGGAGTAATTGGAGATATGACAGGATTTGTGGCTTCAATTTTTAATCGAGGAATAGATTTTATTCAAATTCCAACAACACTACTTTCTCAAGTAGATGCATCGGTTGGAGGAAAAACAGGAATAAATAATAGTTTTGGAAAGAACCTCATCGGAGCTTTTCATCAACCAAAAGCGGTATATATTGATCCAAATTTCTTAAAAACATTACCAGAACGAGAATTTGCATCTGGAGTTGCGGAAATTGTCAAAATGGCGGTAGTTTTTGATTCTGAATTTTTCAGTTGGTTGGAAAATGTTGATTTAAGAAATGAGAAAGATCTGATTGAGGCAATTAAAAAAAGTGTGCAATTAAAAGCATTTGTAGTTTCACAAGATGAAAAAGAGAAAGGTGCTAGAGCTTCCTTAAATTATGGACACACTTTTGGACATGTGATTGAAAATGAAACCAAATATTCAGAATTCTTACACGGCGAAGCTGTTGCGATTGGAATTATTATGGCAAATAGAGTTGCGGAAAAATTGGGCAATTTCTCGGAAAATGAGTCAGAACGAGTCTTGAAAATTCTCCAAAAATATGACTTACCAACAAATTATGCGATTTCAAACAGTGAAAATTTCTACCAAAAATTCTTTCTTGACAAAAAAAGCCTAGATAAAAAAATCAAATTTGTTTTACCAAATGGAATTGGAAAGTATGAGTTCCGTGATGATATTTCTAAAGAGACTCTCATTTCTGTTTTAGAGAATTTCAAGTGATTTATGGTGCAATTCAGTATTTAAATTTATTGCCTTTTCACC
>AKKQ01000071.1 GCA_000276965.1 Thiovulum sp. ES
CAACACGAATCAATTCAGCTTTCTTTTTTTGATTTTCTCTAAGTCTGGTTCATCATGTTTTGCAATTGAGTAAGAACCAGTTGTTAAAATTTCCTCGATAACTCCATCACACCAAACAGCAAAATATGGATCAAGCCATCGAGCAAAACTAAGAATTAGTTTTTTGTGAATCCAAGTTCCTTGAGCTTTTTTGTTGTTTCCACCCTTACGAATAAAGATTAAGTTTTCGATGTGGAAATTTCCCACATCGGTCAAAGCTTCGATATATTCGATAGTTTGCTTTGCTCGTTTCCATTCTCGAACATCTTTTCCAAAGTTTTTAGCTGTTTCTGTTGCATTGAGATAAAGATTTTCAGATTTTAAAAAATCAATCTCAATTTTACCTTTGTAGTTGTATGTTAAAATACTTTCATTCATTTATAAAGCCTGTGAATGATTTTTGATTAGGAAGTCGTAATTCCTAGTCATCATTATATTGGTTTAAAGATAAATTCTAGCTTAAATATACTAAATTTTAGTTTTTTTGGAGATTGTAGTTGAGTTACATAGAACTTAGGAAATCACTTAAAATTCACAAAATCACAATAAAACAATTGACGAGAATTTTGGGAATTAGTCATTCAACCCCAAATGTTTGGAAAAACAAACAGGAAATTCCTAAATATGTTGAAGCTTGGTTAAATGTTTTTCAAATGTTGCCAGATGAAAAAAAAGTTAAGATTAAGCATGAAGCTAAAATTGTTAAAACGAAATCAGGACTTTAGTCCTGCCCACTGAAATAAATTCAGTGTAAAATGAGACTAAAGTCTCGATTCCGTCAGTTTTTTATTCTGAATTTATTTCAATTTTTCAATCAAATCAAGAGTTTCCAAGCTTACAGCTGTAACTTTTTTGAGAAGTGAAAGAGCCTCTTTTTTATAGTTCTCAAAATTGTAGTTATCGAACTTTTCGGCAATTGTCGGGTCTTTGATTTTTTTCTCTTTGTATCCGTCAATCACCCACTCAATTGCTGAACGATTTCCCAATTTATATTGAAAAGCTCGTTTCGGGAAAAATTCCAAAAACTTTTTACTTTTAAATTCGGAGTGTTTGAGAGCAGTTTCAAAATCAACCTCATCGCCAATATTTTTCGGAAATTGAATCGGAAACTCTGTAATATTTTCAAAATTGACATGCAAATTCAAAAGCTGTTTTCCAATTACAGAAAATTTATCAAAATCATCGTAAAGAGGAATTCGTGGCAAATCCTGTTTCAAATTCACCTCATATTTCTCTCGGTATTCTGGAAAATGCAAAACAGCATAAACATAGTGGAAAATCTCAATTTTAGAAATCTCGGCATTCAAAAACTTTCCGTCTGCAAGTTCTTCAAAATTTGGTGAATATTTCTCATTGAATTTTTTCACGGCAAAATCTGTGATATTTATCTCTTTAAAACCTTTTGCATAATTGTAAAGTGGGAAAGTTTGAGTCGATCTACCTCCAACTTCATAACTCACAATATTTTTAAAACTTTGCACAATAAAAGGAACTTGTGGATTTATTGTTAAACCAATTAAAAGATTTTCACTTTTTTGAGTTGGAAAAAAGTTTGTTTGTAATCCTCGAATATCATTTAAATCAGAATTAAAATAGAGATACTTTTTTAAAAAAGGTCGATAAATTGATTCTCTAATTTCCTCTTTTGAAAATTCAATTTTTTGATTTTTTTCTAAATGTTTAAAAAACTTCTTTTTTAAATCTCGACTCCATTTAATAGTTGTGTCCCATTCTCCGTTGCTTTTTTCATCATCGGGCTTGACCCGTTGATCTTCACCATTTTGAGAAGATTGTCGGATCGAGTCCGACAATGACACACTGGCAGAATTTGAGAATGATAAAAGAGAATTATATTTTTCAGTAAAAAACTCAATTTTATTTTGTAAATTTTTTTCAGAAAAATCATAAACCCAATCATCTCTGCCACTCATAATTCCACTTGAGAAAGTTTGAAAAATTGCATCTTCACCTTTTCCAAGTTTTGTCTCTTTTGTTCCAAGTGCGATGAGGTCGTCCCAATCGTTATCTGTTTGATTTAACCAATTCCCTTTTTCATCTGGTTCTATTTCGTCCCAAACTATTTCACTGAATTTCTTTTTGTCCAACCAATTGATTTTTGATTTTTTTCCAATTTCCGAAACTTTGTGATAGAAAACTTTCGATATTTTGTTCTCTTTTTTCCGTTTATCAATTTTTCTTTTGACTCCGATAAAAATTGAGACTCCGACCATGATGTCAAAAACATTTCCGTCTCGTTCCCCTTTTCGTGCATTTCCTCCCAAATCAACAATATAAATTTCCTGAAACTGACTTGCCATGTTTTTCCGAAAACCGTCAAAAGTTTTGCTGTCGATAAATGAAGAGTTTGTTACAAATGAGACAATTCCTTTTTCCTCAATTCGGTCGGTCGCCCAACGATAAAAACGGGAATACATGTCATACATTGCTGTCTTTTGTGCCGTTGAAGTTTCGACATAATCCGTTTTCACAATTTGATCCAAAACTCTGTATTTCACATTTTTATTATTGTCATTTTCGTTTTGCTGATTTGCATTGTATGGAGGATTTCCAATTATCACCGTGAAATCTGTTTTTCTCTCCTTTTTTGCCCGTTCGTAATTCTCCTTAAATCCCAAATTGTCCGACTTTTCCATAATCGAAAATAGATTTAAATTATCATTCTCCTCTTTTCTCTTTATCTCTTTTGCCAAACTCCACATTCTTTTTGTCGGAATATTTAGAGTGTCTCCCAAAACAATATTTTCAAAAGTTTGGTGTTTTCCCGTCTTTTTAAAATACAAATATTCAATATTCAGATTTGCAATGTAATACGGCAAAATAGCAATTTCGTTTGCAAAAATCTCACTCTCTAACTTTTTTCCTAAACTCTCTTTTGGCAAATACTCCATAAGTCGAGTAACAAAATTTCCCGTTCCCGTCGCAGGATCAAGAATTGCCACATTTTCCGATTCCAATTTCAAATTGAAATGTTTTTCCAAAATTGAATCCGTAACACGAATTATAAAATCCACAAGCTCAACTGGTGTGTAAATTATTCCGAGTGTGTCTGCCTTTTTTGGATTGTAGGCTTTGTAAAATTCCTCGTAGATTTTCACCAAAAAATTCTGCTTTTCGACATCGGTCGGAATTTCCAAAAGCAGATTTTCCAATGCCTCGTAATAATAGTTTATCGGCTCTAAAAATAGTTTCCGATTTCCATCATTTCCCAAAAGCAGAAATTCTAATCTTTGCAAACTTTTTGAAATTGCATTGTTTTTGTGATAGTCAAAATCTTTGAAAACTTTGCTAAAAATATCTTCCGTCAAAATGTGCTGAACCAACATTTCAATAATGTCATTTTCCGTAATTGAGTCGTGAATTGTTTTCTGAATCTCTTCTAAAAATGTTCTAAACTCTTTTTTGAAATCTTTCGATGAGGTCGTGTTGATTTTTTCCCGAATTGCACCAATCACATTTGGCACATCTTTTGAAAATTGCTTTAATGCTTTTTCAAAACTTGTAATTTCTGGAGCTTCGTAATTTATAAAATTGTTCAAAATCTCGTGGAGTCTTAAACTATCTTTCATGGAAATTTCTTGGACTGCTTTTCCATTTTGGAACAGAACAGCCTTTTCCGAATTCTCAAAAATTATATTTTTTGAGGAATAGCCTTTTGCAAATTTCTTTTCAATCTCTCGGTCTAAATTGTCTTTTGTGTCCTTTGCTTCCCAATATCCGACAACTAAATTTAAGTGATTTAATATTGCTCCATCTGGAATATTTGTTTTGTCTTGCTTTTTTTCGTCCGTAAAAAATAGATTTTTTTGCTTTTATCAACATAAAATTCAATCAAATTACTAAAATATTTTCTTATATTTGATTCGTTGTTTGAATTTAAAAATTCTGTTTTTTCGTAAATTTTTTTGTGGTATTTTTCAATCTCTTTTTTGTGTTCATTTGTAAATTTCATCATAAAATAATTTTATCAGATTTTGAGATTTGTAAATTGTGAAGATTCCCGTTTGCATAGCGGGAATAACAAATTAGAATTTTTAAGTTGTAGGTATTTTAATAGTGCTTATCTTTTAAAAATTCCAGAAATAAAATAGACAAATGCAATTACTGAAATATAGACTATTATTGTTGAAAATTGGATTTTAAAAAATAGTGCAATCGGAATCAGAGATGAAAAAAGAAGGAGTGTTGCAAACAAACTCTCTAAAACTTTTAAAAAATATACTCTCTTGCTCTTCCAACCGTAGTAAATTGACAACCAACTCATTTTTGGCACGGGTTTTGAAACTAGAATTGTAAAAATCAAGACAAGAAGAAACAGAGCATAAACTTCTGTTTTTGTTTTTTCTGTTTTCTCAAATTTTATAAATTGAAATCCAAATTGATTTAATTGATACTCAATTTCACTCAACTCTCTCTCTGAATTCAATTTTAAAATTCCACGATTTGCTAATCCATTTTGTAGGAGAGGTTCGGCAAAAGTTGTCGGAATTATTATTGAGGGTCGATGTAGGTTCTCATTATAAATTGCTCCTGCTTTTAAGGAGAGTGAACTAAAAATATTTGTCTCAAAATCCTTACTTAAAACATAGAGTTGAAATGGAGAATTCATATCCGCAAATCTGTTTTGAAGAGTTTTGCTAATTGCAATTCCATTTTCTAAATTTTGCAGTGAAATATTTGAATCAAAATGAAAAAAATATTCAACATCTTTAGGATTTATTGAGATTCCGACAAAGTTCCAATCAACATCATTCTGTTTAATAAATCCAGAAAAAATATTGTAAAGAGTATATTTTTCAATCTGATTTTCATATTGTCGAAAAATAGTTTCTAATTGATTTAGCTCTTCGGAACTTATTAGACTTTTATCTTTTTTCTCAAAAACAAAACTTTTTTCTGGGATAAAATTAATTTTGTTAAAAAGCTCCTCTTCTTCTATTAAATTTTGTTGAAAATAGATAAAGAAAATGAGTGTTACAAATGTTAAAAGAGCGGTTCGAGTTGCATAATGCCATATATTTTCAGAAAAATTTTTAAAACTAAATGAGAACAATTTTCTGTTTCTCCAATTTATAAGATTCTGTAAAAAGGGTTTTGTCAAACTCCGAGCAACTCTCCAAAAGAACACCAAATCTTTCATCTTCAGCAAATCGCTGAATTAAATAGATTGTCTCCTCCTCAACTCCATAAATATTTGCAAGTAGAATTTCTGGTTTTTGTAAAATCGCAAGAAGTAATTTTGCACGAAAGACCTCATCGCTATTTAGCTGAAAAATTCTCTTATTTATTGAGTTTGCAAGACCCATTCGAGTTGTTAAGGAGATTATTTTATCTCTATTTTTTCCAGAAATTTGCAAAAAATTATCAAAAAGTGTTCTCTTTCTAATAAAAAAATTCTCTTTTGGAATGTAATAAATAGACTTTCGCAAATTCTGAATGTGTTCTCTGTGTAAATAAGAGACTTTTTTATTCTCTAAAATAATTGTCCCTTTGTCAAACTTCTCTATTCCATAAATCGCATTGAAAAGTGGAGAATCTCCGTAAATAATTTTAAAAGAGTTTAGTCTAACTTCAAAACTTACTCCCTGAAGATGCTCATTGATATTTAAATTATTTATCTCTAGCATTTTTAAAAGTTATTTTTAGGCTTGTAATCTTCTATAACTTTCCCCCACATCAACTTATATTTTTTCTTCACAAATTTTAATTCTTCTTGACAATTCTCTAATTGTCCCGTTAAAACTTTTACATTGCTTCGCTCATCTTCAAGAATTTCCTGAACAGAAATCAAAGCCTCTTTTAAAAACATATTCTCCTCTTTCAAAACAGAAACAGTTTCATCTTTTGATGCAATCACTTTTTCATGCAGATTTAGAATTGTTGAAATCGTTTTTTCAACAAAATCCAAATTTATATGCTCATTATCTTCGACTTTTGAAAGTGATTTCATCGCTTGTGGAACAATCATCTTTGTTCCCTCTTCTGTATTTATGTAAATTACTCCATCATCTTCACGAAAATCTATCTCTTTTCGAGTAATCATTCCGTGAATAGTCTCCATATCCATTCCTGTGATTTTTGAAAATTCAACAGCACTTACCCAATTTTCCATCTTTAGCCTCTGTAAAAAATATCTTGCTATGATACCAAATGCCGAATTTCTACATTTTCTAATATTTAAACTTGACAAAATTCAATAATTTCCGATTTCTTAAAAAAGTTTTAGGAATTCAAGTTTTGAAAATATTTTATCTCTCCGTTATATTTCTTTCATCATTTTTTCTTGGTTGTGAAATAGTTACAGAAAAAACAGTTGTTGAGAGTGAAGAGGGCAGACCCCTGCAAGTTGTTGTTAAGAAAAACAGATTAAACCCGAATACAGATTACAATGCGACTGAATTGATTGAGAATCGTTGTGGCGAACAGAATGGTTTCGCAATTGTTACAGGTTATGACAAAAATGGTGATGATTTTTTAAATACTCTCATCGATAGAAACGGTGATGGATATTATGACATTGAAGAGAAGAGTGCAACCGAAGTTTTAATCGATGAAATCTTTGTGATTTGCGATGGAACAGACGGAAAAGATGTTATTGTTTCTCAAATTTACGAAACACTTTTTTCAGGAGAAATGAGAGAAAAATTTATTGATGCAAACAGCACTTGCGGAAATGACGGCGGTGTTGTTCTCTCAATTGGAATTGATAATAACGGTGATGGAGAACTTGATGTTGGTGAAGTGCAAAAATTCACTGCTGTTTGCGGAAGTAGAAATTTATACATAGATTTCCAAAAAGATATTGAAGCTGGTGAAAGCACTCTTACAATTGTCAATAATGGGGTGAATACAGAGAGTGTTGTTATTAAAGATGGATTTTCACCAACACTCGAAAACTATTTTGGTGATTACAACTCTTCGTGTATAAAAATTACAGATATTGATGAAAACAACTATTCAGTCTGCTCACCAAAAATCGTGGAGATTGAAGATGGAAATCTCTCTTTTTGCGAGGGAGTTGGCGGAGCTTTAATTTATGATGAAATTGGTGGAGTTGAAAAAGAGATTTGCAACGGAAAAAGCAACTCAGATTTTAGTTTAAATATTTTGGAAAGCGACGGCAAAATTTATATAAATGGAATTGGAACAGGTGACTTAAATACGACCGCAGGTTTTGAGCTACCAAACAGAGAAACAACACTTTTTGAAGAGAACACCTCATCGGAAATTTGTCCATACGGGGATTTAAAAATTTCAACTTTTGTTGATAAAAATTTAAATGGAACTTTTGAGAGTGAGAGCGAAATTGAATACTCCTATTTGCTTTGCCAACAGAAACCAGTGCAAGAGTTTGAAATCCCAACAGTTCAAATTCAGAGTTCAAATGTTGATAAAAGTATAGATTTCTCTTTCTCAACTCCAATGAATCCCGCAACTGTAAATAACAGCACAGTTTTCCTTGAGTGTAACAATACAAATGTTGGCGGATATATCTCTTTTGACTATTTTGAGACCGAAATCAAAGATTTTCAATTTGTGATTGATAAAAGCGAATTTAAAAACTCTCAAATGGGAAACAGCTGTAACTTTACAATCTTAAAATATGTAGAAGCTGACGATGAGGTCGGAACAAAAATGAGTAATTTAAGTAGTGTGAATAATCTGAATATTCTCGAAGAGCTTTAAAAAAGGAGAAATTTGAATTTAGCAGTTATTCCTGCACGGGGAGGAAGTAAAAGAATTCCCCGAAAAAATATAAAAAATTTCCACGGAAAACCCCTAATCGCATACTCAATAGAGGTCGCAAAAAAGAGCGGTCTTTTTGACAAAATCATAGTTTCAACAGATGATAGAGAAATTGCTGAAATCTCAAAAAAACTTGGTGCAGAAGTTCCATTTATTCGACCACAAAAACTATCTGATGATTTTGCGGGAACAGATGTTGTTACAGAACATGCTTTGCAAACTTTAAAAGAGAGCGGAGAGAATTTTGATTTTGTCTGCACAATTTATGCAACAGCACCATTTTTAAGAGAGGAATATCTAGTAGAGGGTTTTCAGAAATTAAAAAATAGCGATGCGATAAACTCTTTTTCGGCATCAACTTTTCCTTTCCCAATTCAGAGAGGGTTTAAACTTGAGAATAGTCGATGTCAAATGTTTCAACCTGAAAACTATTCAACTCGTTCGCAAGATTTAGAAGAAGCTTATCACGATGCTGGTCAGTTTTATTGGAAAAAAGTTAAAGAAACAAGCTCTGAAGTCATGTTTGGAAAAGATTCCATTCCAATTATTTTACCGCGATACCTCGTTCAAGATATTGACACACTTGAAGATTGGAAAAGAGCTGAACTGATGTTTCAGGTTTTACAAAATTTAGCTTAAAAGAGGAAAAGTCAATAACTCCGCCCTAAAGAGCGGA